>NZ_CFIFWG010000012.1:0-30610 GCF_984466335.1 Roseitalea sp.
CACAGCTGTGGAAGTCGTCGTCCTGCAGGATCTGGCCCGGCTTGTCGTCGACGAACTGGAGCTGCGCCAGGTCGCGCTGACCGACAGCCTGACGGGCGCCGAGACCCGGCGCAGCTTCGAAACTCAACTCGACCGGGAAATCAGGCGCGCCCAACGCTACGCGCAGGCGTTCAGCCTGATCATGGTGGATTTGGACCACTTCAAGGCCATCAACGACACCCATGGCCACTGTGCAGGCGACATCGTGCTGCAAACGGTCGCCGCCCGCATCAAGCACCACATGCGCGGTTCCGACATCTTCGCGCGGATCGGCGGCGAGGAGTTCGCGCTGATCCTGCCTGAAACCGGCCGCGTCGGTGCCGAGATCGTTGCGGAAAGGCTCAGGGAAGCCATCGCATCCGAACCCATTTCCATCCCGGACGCACGGATCAATGTCACCGGCTCGCTTGGCATCGCCACCTTTGCGGATCCGCGCGAGACCGCGCATGCTTTGCTGGATAGGACCGACACGGCGCTCTATCAGGCAAAGCGCGACGGCCGCAACCGCATCGCCGTATCCGCCGCCGACGTCGCAAGCGACAAGGTCGCCTAGAGCGGTTTGTCTCAAGCCGCTCTAGGCTTCGACCAGATACTTGCCGGACAGCGGCAGGCTCGCCGCGCCCAGCGCACGCGCATCGGGTCCGATCGTTCCGGCAAGCAGGCACGGACGCTCCAGGCCCGTCATGTTGAACCGCGAAAGCCGGGTTTCGGTCTCGGCGATCAGCCGATCGCGGATCGAGGCCGGCATCCAGCCGTCGATCTTGACGCATTCGAAGTCGATCAGGCTGCAAGACGACACGATGGCATGCGCGATCCCGTTGGCGGCTTCGGCGATCCAGGGGCGCAGCGCGCTTTCGGGGACGTCCCACCCTTCGGCTGCTTCCCACATCGGGCCCGCATCCCTGCCCGCCGAGACGATCGAGCGTTCCAGGACGTAAAGGCTCGCCACGTCGATCAGCGGCAGAACGCGCCCCTTGCGATCCTGGACGGGCAGGGGGCCCAGGGCGCCGGAATTGCCGCGGCCGGGGAATATGCGTCCGTTGAGGACGATGCCGCCTCCGACAAAATAGCCGACATAGAAGTAAAGGAAGTCGTCCGGTCCGTCATGCGGCCCGAAGACAAGCTCGGCGCCGCATGCCGCGGTCGCATCGTTCTGCAGCAGGATGGGAAGGTCGAGCGTGGCGGCAAGATCCGCGCGCAGATCGGCGTCCCTCCAGGGGTCCATCTTGTCCTGCGGCACCTGAAGCGTCTGGGCCCAGTCCCACAGGAAGAACGGCATGGCGATGCCCATGCCCGCAATCTTCGCGCGCTGCGAGACAGGCATGCCGTCAACCAGACCGCGAACGCTCTCATTGGCAAAACGCAGCGCCTCGTCCGGTGTCGGGTAGGCATATGTCGCTTGCGCGCGTGCGCGGACCCGGCCAAGAAAATCGGCCAGCACGAGCTCCGTGCTTCGGCGCCCCACCTTCAGCCCCAGGAAATACGCCCCATCGGGGTTCAGCCGCATCGGCACCGAGGGCTGGCCGACCTTGCCGCGCATCGGCTCGCCGCGCAGCAGCAGCCCCTCGCCTTCCAACTGCCGCATGATCACCGAGACGGTCTGCGCCGACAGGCCGGTCATGCGGGCGATCTCCGATTTGGCCAGCGCCTCGTGCCGGCGCACCAGCGACAGGACCAGCCGCTCGTTGCGCGCGCGCATGCCGCTCTGGTTCGTGCCTCGAACCTCCGAGATCCGTTCCGATGCGGCCAAGTCCAGCGGCAGGTTGCGAGCCACGAAAGCGCTCCTCCCGAACGCCAGGGTGTGGGATGCGGTCGGTGCTGTCAATAATAATTCAGAGTGATTTATTTATTGACAGAATCCCGCAAAGCTGTGAAGCTGACCGTCTGCGCCTGCGCGTCCGGTGCCGCGCCTGCCCGCAAGGCAACGGAAGCAAGGGACGCAAGCATTGGAAGGAAACATTGGAAGGAAACATTGGGCGGAAACAATGGGAGGAACCGTTTTGAAGATTTCCACGCTGATTGGCGCATCCGCGGTCGCTCTGGCGGCGATGGCGGGGGGCGCGATGGCTGGCGGCCATTCGACGACCGTTTGTCTGATCACAAAGACCGACACCAACCCCTTCTTCGTGAAGATGCGCGAGGGCGCCAAGGCCAAGGCCGAGGAGCTGGGCATGACGCTCAAGGCGTTTGCCGGCAAGATCGACGGCGATCACGAAACCCAGGTCCAGGCGATCGAAACCTGCATCCTGGACGGCGCCAAGGGCATCCTTCTGACCGCCTCGGACACCTCGTCGATCGTGCCGGCTGTCCGGCAGGCGCGCGATGCGGGCATTCTCGTCATCGCGCTCGACACGCCGCTTGAGCCGATCGAGGCGGCCGATGCGACCTTTGCGACCGACAATTTCCTTGCCGGCCTGCTGATCGGGCAATGGGCCAGGGCGACACTTGGCGATGCGGCCGGCGATGCCCGGGTCGCGACGCTCGATCTGGCGGTCAGCCAGCCCACGGTCGATGTTCTGCGCAACCAGGGTTTCCTGGAAGGCTTCGGCATCGACCTGGCCGATCCCGACGTGATCGGCGATGAAACCGATCCCAGGCTTGTCGGCAGCGACGTCACCGCCGGCAACGAGGAGGGCGGCCGGCGCGCCATGGAGAACCTTCTGGCCAGGGACCCCACGATCAACGTCGTGCACACGATCAACGAGCCGGCTGCGGCCGGCGCCTATGAGGCGCTGAAAGCGATCGGCCGGCAAGACGACGTGCTGATCGTGTCGGTCGACGGCGGCTGTCCGGGCGTCCAGAACGTCGCCGACGGCGTGATCGGCGCCACCTCGCAGCAATATCCGCTGCTGATGGCGTCCCTCGGTGTCGAAGCGGTCGGCAAATGGGCCGCCGAAGGCGTCAAGCCGGAGAACACCCCCGGCAAGGACTTTTTCGACACGGGCGTCGCTCTCGTCACCGGCAGTCCGGCCCAGGGCGTCGAGTCGATCTCGGTCGAGCAAGGCATGGATCTCTGCTGGGGCTGATGCTCCGCGCGGCCCGCAAGGCGGCCGTGCCGCCTTGCGGGCAAGTGTATCCGGCGATCCCTGAAACCTGTTGGCGCCGGTCCGCGTGAGGCGGAACGCGGCCGAAGGCACGCGACATGACCAAACCGTCCGACGACTTCGAAGCGGCCGCCAGGGGCGGCCCGGAGCAGGTCGCCGAATTCGAGGATGGCAGGCGCGGCGTCGTCGGCACGATCCAGCATCATCTGCACGTCAACCCCTCGCTGGTGCCGCTGATCGTCCTGCTCGCCGCCATCGTCATCTTCGGCCTGCTGCTGGGCTCGCGCTTCTTTTCGCCCTTCGCGCTGACGCTGATCCTGCAACAGGTGCAGATCATCGGCATCGTCGCCGCCGCCCAGTCGCTGGTCATCCTGACGGCCGGCATCGATCTGAGCGTGGGCGCAATCATGGTGATGTCGTCGGTGATCATGGGGCAGTTGACCTTCCGCTACGGCCTGCCGCCGGAGATCGCGGTCGCCTGCGGCCTTGCGGTCGGCACCGCGATCGGGGCCCTCAACGGGTTCCTGGTCAGCCGCGTCAAGCTGCCGCCCTTCATCGTCACGCTCGGCATGTGGCAGATCGTGCTCGCGGCGAACTTTCTTTATTCGCGCAACGAGACGATCCGCGCCCAGGACATCGAGGCCAACGCGCCACTGCTTCAGGTGTTCGGGACCACGTTCAGCATTGGCGGGGCGGTCTTCACCGTGGGCGTCGTCTTCATGCTGGCGCTGATGTTCGGCCTGGCCTACGCGCTCAGGCACACGGCCTGGGGGCGGCACGTCTACGCCGTCGGGGACGATCCGGAGGCGGCCGCCCTGTCGGGCGTGAACGTGCACCGGACGCTGATGTCGGTCTACATGCTGTCGGGCCTGATCTGCGCCTTTGCCGGATGGGCGCTGATCGGGCGGATCGGATCGGTGTCCCCCACGTCGGGCCAGTTGGCCAACATCGAAAGCATCACGGCCGTGGTGATCGGCGGCATCTCGCTGTTCGGCGGGCGCGGCTCGATCCTGGGCGCTCTGTTCGGCGCGCTGATCGTCGGCGTCTTCACGCTCGGCCTGCGGCTCCTGGGCGCGGACGCGCAGTGGACGTTCCTGCTCATCGGCATGCTGATCATCGCCGCCGTCGCCGTCGACCAGTGGATCAGAAGGGTATCGGCCTGATGGAACCCGTTCTCAAGGGGCGCGATCTCGTCAAGCGCTACGGCAAGGTCACCGCGCTCGACCATTGCGATTTCGACCTGATGCCGGGCGAAATCCTGGCGGTCATCGGCGACAATGGCGCCGGCAAGTCGACGCTGATCAAGGCGGTGTCCGGCGCGGTGACGCCCGATGAGGGCGATGTCTGGCTCGAAGGGCGGAAGGTGAAATTCGCCTCGCCGATCGCCGCGCGCCAGGCCGGCATCGAGACCGTCTACCAGACGCTCGCCATGTCGCCGGCCCTGTCGATCGCCGACAACATGTTCATGGGCCGGGAGATCAGGCGCAAGGGACCGCTCGGCACCTGGCTGCGCATGCTCGACCGCCCGGCCATGGAGACATTCGCGCGCGACAAGCTCTCCGAACTGGGCCTGATGACGATCCAGAACATCAACCAGGCGGTCGAGACGCTGTCGGGCGGCCAGCGGCAGGGCGTGGCCGTCGCCCGCGCGGCCGCCTTCGGCTCGAAGGTCATCATCCTCGACGAGCCGACCGCCGCGCTCGGCGTCAAGGAGAGCCGGCGCGTGCTGGAACTGATCCTTGACGTCAGGTCGCGCGGCATTCCGATCATCCTGATCAGCCACAACATGCCGCACGTCTTCGAGGTGGCCGACCGGGTCCATGTGCACCGGCTCGGCAGGCGACTGTGCGTCATCGACCCGAAACGGTACACCATGTCGGACGCCGTCGCCTTCATGACCGGCGCCAAGGAACCGCCGCCTGAGGCCATCGCGGCGTGACGGAGATCGAGGCCGCGCCCGACCGGCTGGCAAGCCGCATCGCCGATGAGGTCGCCGGGCTCGCCGCCGGCGGCGGACGGCGGCTCGTTGCGATCGCCGGGCCGCCGGGATCGGGCAAGTCGACCGTGGCCGCCCTTGCGCGCGACGAGCTCGAACGGCGCGGCCTGCCGACCGGCCTTTTGGCGATGGACGGCTTTCATCTCGACAACAGGCTCCTTGCCGAGCGCGGGCTGACCGATCGCAAGGGCGCGCCGGAAACCTTCGATGTGGCCGGGTTCGGTGCCATGCTCGAACGGCTTCTGGCCGAGGACGAGGTTGCCGTGCCGCAGTTCGACCGGGGTCTTGACCTGGCGATCGCCGCGCGCGGGCTGATCACCGCCGAGCAGAGGACGGTGATCGTCGAGGGCAACTATCTGCTGCTGCGCGAACGGCCATGGTCCGATCTGGCCCCGCTGTGGTCCTTGCGCCTGTTTCTCGACGTCCCGGCCGCAAGGCTTGAGGCGCGCCTGGTGCGCCGCTGGATCGACTGGGGCCTTTCCGCCGATGCGGCGCGGCGGCGCGCGGTCTCAAACGATCTTCCGAACGCTGCGCGGGTGATCGAGCATTCGGCGGGAATCGATCTCAGGCTCGCATGAGCCGGTCGGCAGGCTCGGAAACGCAGCCTGCCTCGTCGAGCGCGCGCAGCGTGCGCCATGTCAGATCGGCACGCTCCCTGCCGAGCAGTGCGCGCGCCTTGGCAAGCACCTTGTTCTCGCGCGCCGCAAGCGGCAGGGGCGCGCTCAGATCATGGGCCGCATGCGCTTTTCTGCCATGGCGCGTCAGCACGTCGACCCGTGCCGCCGTATCGGCGCATGAGCCGTCCGGAGCCACCTCGACCCGATCCCGCAGCTCGGCCAGATCGGCGCGATCGCAGACATCGTCGCGAAACGAGTCGAGCGCCGAGGTTCCAAGCCCTGCAAGGGCCATGGCCGCGGCCATGCGGTAGCTGAACTTCGCTTCGAGCCCTGTTGCGGGCCTTTCGATGTTGCAGACATCCAGCCATCGCGGATGGACGGTGATGCGCAAGCTGGATACGTCTTCGGCGTTCAGGCCGTCCGCCATCAGATCACCCAGTGCCTCAAGGGCCGCATGGATGCCATGGCAGCAGGCGTGGAACTTGTGCGCGACATCGGTCACCAGCCAATCGCCGCCAAGCCCGTCCAGGGCCGCCCCGACCGGTCCGGCCGCGCCGTGATGGGTTGCCGAAAATCCCTGCCCGGTTTCAAGGCCGCCCGGATTGGAGATCAATCCGGCGGCGGCCAGGGCGGCGCATTCCACGCCATTGGCCGCCGCAAAGCCGGCATTGAGCGGCTTGCCCATCGTGCCGAACTGGCTCTTCAGGCCGCTGGCGCGCGTGGAGGCCAAGCCGATCGCGTGCGCCATCGTCGCCGCGTCCAGCCCCATCAGGCGTCCGGCGGCGAGCGTTGCGCCGAAGGCGCCCGCGGTCGCCGTCTGATGAAACCCCGCCTCATAGTGCGGCCTGCCGAGCCAGCGGCCGATGCGGCAACTGGCCTCGAAGCCGACCAGATAGGCGCTCAGGAAGGCCGGTCCGCTCGCGCCGACCGCCTGGGCGGCGGCAAGCGCCGCCGAACCGACAACCGCCGTCGGGTGTCCGATATGGATGAAATGGGTGTCGTCATAGTCGATCGCATGGCCGATCGTGCCGTTGATCCAGGCGGCCGCGCGGGCGGGCAGGCGCTGGCCGCCGCCGAAGACCGATGCCTGCGCCGCGCCGCCTTCGGCGCGGCCCCGTGACAGCACGATCCGGCTGACCGGTTCGTTGCGGCCCGCATGACCGACCGCGATCCAGTCGAGCAGCGACAGCAGGCCGACCCGGCGCGCGCCGCCGTCGATCGCATCGTATCGCGTCCGGACGGCAAACGCGGTCATCGCCTCGGTCAATTGCACCGCAAGCACCTCTTCAATAGGATCGTGGCATGCCCAACACGTGTTCGCCCAGATAGGACAGGATCAGATTGGTGGAAATCGGGGCGACCTTGTAGAGCCGCGTCTCGCGGAACTTGCGCTCGACATCGTATTCCTGGGCAAATCCGAAGCCGCCATGGGTCTGCACGCACGCCTCGGCCGCTTCCCAACTGGCGTCGGCCGCCAGCAGCTTGGCCATGTTCGCCTCCGCGCCGGGATTTTCGCCCGCCTCGTACAGCCGGACCGCTTCGTGCACCATCAGTTCCGCCGAGCGCATATGGGCATAGGCCATGGCGATGGGGAATTGGACCCCCTGGTTCTGTCCGATCGGGCGTCCGAACACCTTTCGCTCGGTCGCATAGGCGCTGGCCTTTTCGATGAACCACTTGGCATCGCCGATGCACTCGGCGGCAATCAGGATGCGCTCGGCGTTCATGCCCGACAGGATATAGCCGAAACCCCGGCCTTCCTCGCCGATCAGATTGGCGGCGGGCACGGGCACATCGTCGAAGAACAGTTCGGTCGTGGCATGGTTCATCATGGTCCGGATCGGTCGGATCGTCAGCCCGTTCCGGCGGGCATGGCGCATGTCGACCAGAAGAACCGACAGTCCGCGCGTTTTCTTGTCCACCTGCTCGGCCGGCGTGGTCCGGCACAAAAGCACCATCAGATCGGAATGTTCGGCGCGCGATGTCCAGATCTTCTGGCCGTTGACGATGTAGCTGTCGCCCTTGAGCCGGGCGGTGGTCCGCAGCGCGCCGGTGTCGGTGCCGCTGGACGGCTCGGTCACCCCGAAAGCCTGAAGGCGTAGCGAGCCTTCGGCGATTTGCGGAAGATACTCGGCCTTCTGCGTTTCCGATCCATGGCGCAAAATGGTGCCCATCGTGTACATCTGGGCGTGGCAGGCGCCGGCATTGCCGCCCTGGCGATGGATTTCCTCCAAAATGGCCGCGCCCGCCGAAAGCGGCAGGCCGGCGCCGCCATAGGCCTCGGGGATCAGGGCGTTGAGAAAGCCCGCATCCGTCAGGGCCCGAACGAAATCGGCCGGGTAGGCGCCGGCGCGGTCGATCTTGCGCCAATAGTCGTCGCCGAAACCCTGGCAGAGCTTGGCGACGGCCTGGCGGATGTCGCTATGGTCCTGGAATGCTGTCATTTCGATGCTCATATCGCCAAGCCTTTAGCAGTCCGGATGGAGCGCAAGAACTGCCGCCGGACGATCACCGCCATAGCGGTGCCCTATGGCCTGTGGTGCCATGGGGGCGCTCTTCGGCGGACGCTACCAGTCCATCCTCGCTTCCACGGCCGTCCTTCCATCGGAACGGACGATCCTGCCGGTTCCCGTTTCCGCCTCGATCTCGATGCGGATCGGCGACGTCTCGAAGACCGGCGCAACGGCGCGAAACCAGAAACCGCGCGGAAGGTCCGCCCTGATGGAACGCAGCGCTTCGCTGAGGTAGGTCGCCAGCAACGGGCCGTGCACGACCAGGCCGGGATAGGTTTCGACGTCGCGGCAGAAGTCGCGGTCGTAATGGATTCGGTGCGGGTTGTGCGTCAGGGCCGAGTAGCGCATCAGCAGTGTCGGCGCGTGCACGAAATGGCCGGCGGGAACCGGATCGCCGTTCGCGCCGAGCGCGGTCTCCTCAAGACCTTTTTGTCTGTAGACCAGGGTCTGCCTTTCGGTCATGCAGAGCGAACCGCACTGTTCGATCTCGTGCCGCAGCGCAACGAAACACAACGGCCCGCTGCGGCCCTGCCTGAAGACCACATCGGTGATCGTGCTGGTCCTGCGGGCCGGCGTCCCCAGGGCGAGGGCGCCGCTGAAGGTCAGTTCGCTGCCCGCCCACATGCGGCGACGGAACGGAGCCGGCGGGAGAAAAAGCCCCAGCTTCTCATGTCCGTCCGCGCCGATATCGGACTGCGCGACCGGATCGTGCAGATAGATCCACTGCCAGCACGGCGGCAGGGCATCGCCGTTCCTCATCGTCGGCGCACGATCGAGCAGCGCCTGCATCAGCCGCGCCGGCTGTGGCGACATCGCGTCTTCGGTTTGCCGGCTGCGGCCGATATACTGCGCGCACCGGTCTTCGGCTTGCTGGTCCATGAATATCGTCGCCCATGAATGTCGTCGGCCATGAGTGTTGTTGGCCATGAATGTCGGCGGCCTTGGCGCCTGCCGCCCGTTCTCCATGGCCCGGCGATCCTGCTTGAACGGAAGATGCGGTGCAAAGACATCCTGCCGGCCATAGCGCCAGCCTATCGCCGATCAGCCAATTCGCTATTTCGAGGCGCGGTGCATGGCGCGATAGGATCGCACCATGAGCCGCTTGTCCCTGCCGCGCTCCGTGCTGTTCGTTCCCGGCGACCGGATCGACTTGCTGGCCAAGGCGATGGCGAGCGGCGCCGATGCGGTTTGCCTCGATCTCGAAGATGGCGTCGCTCCCGCCTCCAAGGCGCGCGCGCGCCGGAACATCGCGTCGATATCGTCCGCTCCGGGCGAAAGCGCGCTCTGGGTGCGCATAGGCAGCGAACTGGAGGCGGTTTCCCTCGACCTTGCCGCCCTGCCGCCATCGTGCGCGATGGTGGTGTTGCCCAAGGCGCGGTCTCTTGATCATGTGGCGCAGTTGAACGAATCGCTCGACCGGATCGGCCATAAGGCCGGAATCGTGGCCATGGTCGAGAGCGCGTCGGGCCTTGCCGGTATGGAGCGGGCGGCACCGCCGCCTGCCCGTCTTTGCGCGATATGCATCGGCACCGAGGATCTGTCGGCCGATCTCGCCGTCACCGCCCGCAGCCCCCTTATGTCCGTCGCGTTGAGCCGGCTGGCTTTCATTGCGGCGCGCTGCGGCGTCGGCCTGATGGGCTTTGCCGGCGAGATCGCCGATTTCGACGATCTGGAACGGTTTTCGGCGCAGCTTTCCCAGGCCGGAAAGTCGGGTTCGCTGGGCGCGTTCGTCATTCACCCAAGGCAGGTGAGCGTCGCGAACGCGGCTTTCTCGCCGGACCCCGAGGCGCTGGAGCGGGCGCGGCGGATCGTGGCACGCTTCGAAAAGGCGGCCCGGGACGGCATCGGCGCGATCTCCATCGACGGCGCGATGGTCGACAAGCCGGTCTATGAACGGGCGCTGGCGCTGCTCGCGCGCGGCGAAAAGACGGGGCAGTCGGGCGCCTGACCGCCATCGGCCGGCGCCTTGGCGCGCGCGGGCCGATGGTTCGATCGTGCGCTCAGACGGTTCGCCCGCCATCGACTTCGAGAATGACGCCCGTGATGAACTCGGCCTCGTCCGAGGCAAGATAGAGCGCCGCGTTTGCGATGTCGGCGGGCTCCGAAAGGCGGCCCATCGGAATGGTCGCGATGAACCGGGCGCGGTTCTCGGGCGTGTCCGGCTGGCCCATGAACGCTTCCAGCAGTCCCGTCGCGCCCATGACCGGCGCGATCCCGCACACGCGGATCTTGTCGGGCGCCAGCTCGACGGCCAGCGACCGCGTCATCAGGTTCACCGCTCCCTTGGACGAATTGTACCATGTCAGGCCCGGCCGCGGGCGGATGCCGGCCGTCGATCCGACATTGATCATCACGCCGCCGCCGGTTTCGCGCCAGTGCGGCACGACCGACTTGGTCATGTGAAAGATCGACAGGACGTTGATGTCGTAGATCTTGCGGAACGTCGCCTCGTCGGTCTGCATCAGCGGTGCGTTGGCGTTGGACCAGCCAGCATTGTTGACCGCTATGTCGATGCCGCCGAAGGCGTCGCGGGTCGCTTCGACGGCTGCCCGGACCTGCGCGCCGTCGGAGACGTCGCAGGTGACGGCGATGGCCGCCTCGCCGATATCCTCTGCGACGGCGCGCGCCCCGTCCCCGTTCAGATCGACCACCGACACCCTCGCGCCCTGGCCTGCGAACAGTTTTGCCATCGCAAGACCGAACCCCGATGCGGCGCCGGTGATCAGCGCGCGTTTTCCCTGCAATCTCATGTGCCGTTCCCTCTGGTGTGGTGGATTTGAAGTTCCTATCCTTGTTTCAGTGAACCCGTCATAGGAACTTCAAATCCGAAAAACATAAGAGATACAATAATTTATCCAGTGTCCTTATCGAAGCTGAAGTTCGCGCCGAACCTGCCGCAAACCCAACGAACTTCAGGTGAGGGGCTCTAGCCATGATTGTTGACGATGGTCTTCATGGTCGAAAATTCATGCAGCGCGGCAAAGCCTTTCTCCCGGCCGTGGCCGGAGCGGCGGATGCCGCCGAACGGCAATTCGATGCCGCCGCCCGCGCCGTAGCCATTGATGAAGACCTGGCCGCAGCGCAATGCCTTGGCGACCCGCATCTGCCGGCCGCCGTCGCGCGTCCAGACCGCCGCGGCAAGGCCGAAGGCGGTTCCGTTGGCGATCTTGATCGCCTCGGCCTCGTCCTTGAAGGCGATGGCCGCGAGCACCGGGCCGAAAACCTCCTCCTGTGCGAGCGCGGAGGCCGGATCGACCGGCCCGAACAGCGACGGCGCGACGTAATATCCGCCTTCGGGCGCGCTCTCGGCGATGCGGCCTCGGGCAAGAAGGGGGGCGCCGGCATTGTCCATATAGCCCTGCACCCGCGCCTGCTGCCCGGCCGAGATCAGGGCGCCCAGATCGGCGTTTTCGGTGTGCGGAGCGGCCACGAGCGCCTCGAAACGCGTCTTCAGCCGCTCTATGAGGCGGTCCCAGATCGCCTCGTGAATCAGTGCCCGCGAGCCGGCCGAGCAGGTCTGGCCGCCATTTTGGACGATGGCGTTGGTCAGGACGGGCATGACCGCGTCCAGATCGGCGTCTTCGAAGACGATCTGCGGAGACTTGCCGCCCAGTTCCAGCGTGCACCCGATGAAGTTCCTTGCCGCCTCGGTCTGAATGAGGACGCCCACTTCGGGAGAGCCGGTAAAGGAGATGAAGTCGATGCCCCGGTGGCGCGAGAGCGCGGCCCCGGCCACCTCGCCGCGGCCGGTCACCACGTTGATGGCGCCTTCGGGGAAGCCGGCCTGCTGTGCCAGTTCGGCGATGCGCAGGGTTGACAGGCAGGCGTCCTCGGCCGGTTTGAGAACGGTCGCATTGCCCATCGCCAGGGCCGGCGCCAGGGTGCGGCCGATCATCTGCGCGGGATAGTTCCAGGGAATGATGTGGCCGGTCACGCCGTGGGGCTCGCGCAGCACCTGAACGTTGTAGCCGTTCAGGAACGGAATGACCTCGCCGTGCACCTTGTCGGCGGCGCCGCCATAGAACTCGAAGTAGCGCGCCGTGGCCGCCATGTCGGCGCGGGCCTGGCCGATGGGCTTGCCATTGTCGCGCGATTCAAGCTGGGCAAGCTGTTCGGCCTCCGCCGTGATCCGGCGGGAAAGCTCCATAAGGAGCCTGCCGCGTTCCACCGCGCTCCGTTGCGACCACGCCCCGCCGTCATGGGCCGCGCGCGCGGCGGCGACCGCTGCGTCGATATCGTCGGGTCCGCCATCGGCGATCCGGGTAAACACGCTTCCGTCGCTGGGCGAGACGACATCGATGGTCGCGCCCGATCGCGCGGGAACCCAATGCCCGCCAATCAGGTTGAGCGGCTCCGGGATGGTCGTTTCGATCTGGCTCATGCGGCGTTTCCCCTTGTGTCGGCCCCGCGCTCTTCCACCTCGCCGCGCTCGATGATGAATGTGCGATCGGCAAAGGCGTCCAGCAGCCTGGGATTGGATTCGGTGATGATCAGCGTCACCTCGCGGTCGGCATCGCGCAGCGCGCGCAACGCTTCCGAATAGCGCTTGGCAAGCGCCGGCGCCAGGCCCTGGAACGGTTCGTCCAGCATGATCAGCCGCGCGCCGACCATCAGCGCCCGTCCGAGCGCGACCATCTTGCCCTGGCCGCCGGACACATTGCCGGCCGGCCGGCCCGCCATCTCGCGCAACTCCGGCAAGATGTCGTAGGCGCGCGCCATGCGCCTTGCCTGTTCGCCCGCCGCCAGACGGGCCACCTGCGCGGGCAGCTTGATGTTTTCCTCGACCGTAAAGGCCGAGAACAGCCGGCGATCCTCTGGGGCGTATCCGATCCCCAGCGCGGGGCGCCTGGCGGGCGCCATGCTCGTTATGTCGTAGCCGTCAAAGGCGATCGCGCCCTTGACGTCCACAAAGCCCATCACCGCGCGCAAAAGCGTCGTCTTGCCCGCGCCGTTGCGGCCCACCAATGCGACCGTGTCGCCCTGACGGACGGTGAAATCGAGATCGCGCAGGATCGAAACGCCTGCGATCGAAGCGCTGGCATTGCGGAACTCAAGCATCAGATCCCCTCGCCGATCACGTCACGGATCACGTCCGGATGCTCAAGGATCTCGGCGGGGGCGCCGCGAAGCCGCACCGCGCCCGACGCCCAGACCGCGACCTCGTCGGCATAGCGCTCGACGATGCTCATATCGTGCTCGACGAACACGCTGGTCACATCCGCCGCCGCTAGCGCCTCCACGAGGATCTCCATGACCCCGTGCTTTTCCGACGATGCCACGCCGGAGGTGGGCTCATCCATCAGCAGAAGGCGCGGCTTGAGCGCCAGCGCGACGGCGATGTCGACGAGCTTTCTCTGCCCCTCGGCAAGTTCGACGACCGGACGGTGCGCAACGTCGGCGCAATTGACCATCTCAAGCAGATGCATCATCTCGCCCTGCTCCTTGATCCGGTGCATGGGGGTGAACGGCGCCCAGTTCCGGTCGCGGGCCGATGCCGAGACAAGCAGGTTTTCCAGCACCGTGTGCTCGGTGAAGAGCTGCGGGATCTGGAAGGCGCGGGCGACGCCCATGCGGCAGATCTCGCGCGGCGACTTGCGCGTGATGTCGCGGCCGAGGAAATGCACGGTTCCCCGCGACGGCTTGGTCCAGCCGGTGCATATGTTCAGGAAGGTGGTCTTGCCCGCACCGTTGGGCCCGATGATGGCCAGGTTCCGCCCCTCGCCGATGTCGACCGACACGTCGTTGGCGGCCACCACGCCGCCGAAGCGGATTTCAAGGCCGTCCGTCCGCAAAAGCACCTCTTCAGTCATGGCGGGCACCGTGCTCGTTGGCCGCAGCGCTTCCCCGGACGGGACCGGCCGGCCGGCCCGCATCCCGCCTTCGCCCCGCAAGCCGGTTCATTGCGGCGTTGTAGATGCCGATCAGGCCGCCGGGCGCAAAAAGGATGATGATCAGCAGGAAGCTTCCCAGGATGAGTTGCCAGACATCGGCCGCAAAGGCCGCCGCATAGGACCGGACCACCTCATAGACGATCGCGCCGACGAAGGCGCCCGAAACCGAGCCGGCGCCGCCGAGCACGGCTATGAACACCATCTCGCCCGACCGGATCCACCATGCATATTCGGGCGTTACGATGCCCTGCGTGACCGCCATGATGGCCCCGCCGACGCCGCAAAGCGCCGCCGAGACCGCGTAACCGACAAGCAACGTGCCGCGCGGCGACATGCCCAGATATTCAAGCCGCGTCTCATTGGTCTTGATGGTGCAGAACAGATTGCCGATCGGGCTTGAAAGGAAGCGGATCACCACCCAGCCCAGCCCGATGGAGCCCGCGAGCGCCACATAGAACAGCACGAACTCGAACGGCTCCCGCTCAAGCTCGATTCCAACGACCATGGGCCGCCGCACATGGATGCCGTCGGCACCGCCCGTATAATGGTAGAACTTCTCCAGGATCGACCAGAATATCATCGAGAACGCAAGGTTGAGCATGCCGAAGAAGATGCCGCGATAGCGCACGACGAAAAGGCCGACGACCAGGCCGGAAAGCGTGGCGCCGGCGGTCGCGACCGCCAGCATCAAGATGAGGTCGCCGCCAAGGGCCGTGGGCGCAAGGAACGCCACCGCATAGGCGGCGATCGCAAAATACAATGCGTGCCCGAACGAGACCTGGCCGGCCTTCAGCAACAGCGTCACGCCCAGCACCGAAATGCCCTTGGCGAGCGCGATTGTCAGCAGGGTCTGTAGCCAGGGCGCCGAAAACGGAACGCTCGCGACGGCAATGATCAGGGCGGCGGGAACGATCTTTCGCGCTTGCATCACCGGTCCTCAGATCTTGCGCGCGCCAACGGTGCCGAACAGGCCCTCGGGCCGGATCAGCAGGACGAGCAGCATGATGAGGTAGGGAACCAGCACTTGCAGTTCCGGAAACAGATAGACCGCACAGCTGCGCCCCAGCCCGATCAGCAGGGCCGCGACGGCGGCGCCCTCGATGTTGCCCAGCCCGGCGGTTGCGACCACCGCGAACGAAAGAACGATCATGTTGGCGCCCATTCCCGGAAGAACCGATGTGGTTGGCGAGGCCAGCGCGCCGCCGAGCCCGGCCAGCGCCGCGCCGACGATGAAGGTGACCAGGAACACCTTGTCGGCGTCTATGCCGATCGACTGGGCCATTTCCCTGTCTTCGGTCACCGCCAGAATGAGCTTGCCGTTCAGGGTCCTGCGCAGGAAGAGGCGCAACCCGATGAGAACGATCACGGCGACCAGCGGCAGCACGATGAGCTGGTAGACCGTATAGTAGACGCCGAACACGTTGACGTTGCCCAGCAATTGCAGCGCGGAGGCTTCGAAATAGGGCTGCGAACCCCAGACCAGGCGCTGCACGTCCTCAAGGATCATGAACACCGCGAACGTCACCAGCAACTGGAGAACTTCCGGCTTGTGATAGATGCGCCGAAGCAGGAACCATTCTATCGGGCCGCCGACGAGCACGCCCACCAGTATCGCCGAGATCAGCATCAGCGGAAAGGCCAGGATCGGGGCGAAGCCGGCCGCCATCACCGCGCCCACGATCGAAACGCTCAGATAGGCGCCGATCGCATAGAGCGACCCGTGGGCCACGTTCAGAATACGCATCACCCCGAAGATCAGGGTCAGCCCGACGGCGACCATGAAGACGAGCGCCGCATAGGCAACGCCGTCAAACAGTGCAAGCAGGAAAAGCTGTGCGTTCATCGACACCCCTGACATCGAAAGGGCCGGAGGTGGCCCCGGACGTCACCTCCGGCAAGCTCGGTGCGGTTTCGGATGCGGCCTACCGATCGAACATGTCGACCGGCGCCTGGTCGATGAAGTCGGGCGTCAGCGTGCCCACCCAGTCGAGGGACGTTTCGCCGACGGGCGCCGTCAGCGGCCCGCCGTCGAAGATCATGATGTTCTCCAGAACGGCGAACGCGTGGTCCTGGGAAGCGGTCGTGGTGCCCAGCAACTGGGCTTCGATGCCCTGATTGTCTTCACGGATCGTGACCGGGCGGCCGAAGCCCTGGAAGGAAAGGCCCTCGAAGGCGGCGGCCAGTTGCGCATTGTCCGGCCAGGCGCCGTCATTGTGCTCGATCGCGCGCTCATATGCGGCCTTGAGCCCCTTGAGCGCCTGCGCCATGTGGAAGACCGAATAGATCGGGTAGGCGCCGGTCTTGTCGCGGAAGCCGCCCACGAAAGCCTGGAAGTCCTCATCGTCGCGCCGCTCGGGGTGCATGAAGTAGTGATCGCCCCGCGCGCCGACGATCACGCCCTCGGGGAGCGTGTCGCCGAGCCGTTCCAGCGAGCTTTCGCCCAGCGGCAGCACGAAGGTCGACACGTTCATCAGGCCGCGCTGGGCGGACTGCCGCACGAAGGTATCCAGATCGCCGCCCCACGAGGTGGACAGGATCACGTCGGGCCGAAGCGCCTGAAGGCGGGAAATCTCGGTGGAATAGTCGGGCGCGCCGAAGGCTGGGAAGAACTCTCCGACCACGCGCACATTGGGTTTCATCGCCGCAAGCGCCGTCGAGAAGATATCCCAACTGTCGCGGCCCCAGGCATAGTCCTGGTTGACCACGGCGATCGTCTCGAAATCGGGCCTTGTCTTCAACAGATAAAGAACGGACGCAAGCATTTCGGGGGTGGCGTTGGCCTGCGTGCGGAAAACGAAGTCGTACTCGTTTTCCTCGAAGATGCGCTGCGTGCCGCAGTCCCACATGATGTTGACGATCCGCAGGTCTTCGGCCAGCGGCGCGATCTTGCCGCAATTGCCCGACGAGATCGAACCCATCATCACGTCGACGCCGTCGGTTTCGGCCAGGCGCCTGTATTCGGCCAGAAGCGCCTCGCCGCCGGCGCCCTCGTCGATGAAGCTGGCATTGATCGGCGCGCCGGCAATTCCGCCGTCGGCGTTCATCTGTTCGATCAGCATTTGGGCGGCATCGCGCGCCGGCACGCCGAACACCGATGCGGGGCCCGTCAGAAACGTCGTGATGCCGATATCGATCGTTTCGGGCTGGCCGTCCTGGGCCAGCGCCATCGTCGGCAGCGCCGCCACAAGGGCGCCGGCAATTGTCTTTCTCATGGTCGGAACCTCCCATTTGCGGACGGCGCAATGCCCGTCCGCCTGTCCTCCGAGGTTAAAAACCCTAATGATGCCCGGCCATCGGTCGAAATAACCATTTGCCATGCGGCCCATAGGCCAGACCTATGGCCGCATGGCGCCCGTGTGCCGCAGCGCGATCCGACGATCGCGCGAGGCTTTTGACGGTGCCGCCGGCGGAAAAGACGTCCGAGCCGGAGGCCGGCAACACATTGAAATCACACGATAGCCGCACATCGCCCGCGCTTGGTCTTTTGCGCTCTGGACGGCGTTGCGCACCCCTTGCGGTGCCCGCACCGCCTCGTCCCGCGCGCCTTGCCGGATCATAAAATCCCGGCGCTCAGACGATGCCAGCTAAAGACGAACCGCTCCGATAGGGAGCCGAGGCGGCTCCATGGCCTTCTCGTTTGGCTTGGGCAGCACCTCGGCTTGCCATATGCCGCGCTTGACGAGATCCTTGATGACGTCCTCGCACAGCCGCTCGACGGCGCGGCTTGCGATTGTGACGCTCTTGTCGGCGTTGCGCACAAGGAACACCGGCCTGCGGATGACCGGATCGATGACGCGCCCCTTCAGCAGCGTGTTGCTCTGTGCCATGTCGTCTATGGCCGCCGGCGACAGCAGCGTGTGGCCGCTGCCCCGCGCGACAAGCGCCTTTATCTGCTGTAGGGAATCCATTTCGATGACGATGTTGTACGATATGCCGATGCTCTTTGCGGCGCGCTCTGCGAGCGTGCGAAGGCCGTGGTTCATCGACGGCAGGACCATTTCAAGACCCGCCAGATCCCGCAGCGGGACAGGGCTTCCCGGCTCGCTCTCGAAAGGCCAGTCGTCGGCGGCCGACACGAAGTAGATCTCCTCGCCGACCAGTTCGCGGGCGCGGAAATTGGTCAGCCCGTCAAGGTCATAGAGCAGGCCGATGTCGACATCGCCGTTGACGACCCAGTTCTTGATGTATCCGCTCATCGCCTCGACCGCGCACAGTTGAACGAGCGGCAGTTCCAGGCGCGTCGTTTCGGCGAGCGGCACCGACAGCGCCATCGACACCGATGCCGGCAGTCCGAACGCCACGCGTCCGGCCGGCGTGCCGGCGGCCGCCCTGACCTCCTCTTCGGCCATATGAAGGGTCTCGGCGACCCGCCTGGCATGCTGGTAGAGCACCTCGCCGGCCTCGGTGGGCATCACGCCCTTGCTGGTGCGCAGCAGCAGCTCGGCCCCCAGATGCGCTTCGAGGTTCTTGACGTGCTGAGACAGCGAAGGCTGCGCGATGCCGAGCGCGCGCGCCGCCGCGCTCATCGAGCCGCAATCGACGATCTGGCTGAAATAGCCCAGATGACGGGAATCCATGGTTCGACAGCTCCTTGAACGCTTTGCAATAGGGCAGGGCTATGGAAAGGGAAAGAACAATATATTTGCGGTTGCCGTGGCCGCTGGCAAAATCGGCCGAAAAAGAACCAGCTGCGCCGGACCGGTCCGCGGCCATGACAACGATGCGATCAAGGAGAGAGCGGCGAGATGGGTGAACTGGACGGGCTGCTCGTTGTCTCGGTCGAGCAGGCGGTGGCCGCGCCCTATGCCTCGGTGAAGCTGGCCGACGCCGGTGCCCGCGTGATCAAGGTGGAGCGATCCGAGGGCGATTTCGCCCGCCATTATGACTCGCTGGCCAAGGGCGGCAGCGCCTATTTCGTCTGGCTCAACCGGGGCAAGGAATCGATCTGTCTCGACCTGCGGGACCGGGCGGACCGGGCCGTTCTGCGCAGCATGATCGATCAGGCGGACATTTTCATTCAGAATCTGGCGCCGGGCGCTCTTGCCAGGCTGGGTTTCGATCCAACGGAGCTGGCGGCCGCCCGCCGGGAGCTGATCGTGTGTTCGATCAGCGGGTATGGATCGAAGGGACCGCGCGCGGGCCAAAAGGCCTATGATCTGCTGATCCAGGCCGAGAGCGGGCTCTGCGCGATCAACGGCACGCCGGACGGCCCTGCGCGGGTGGGCGTTTCGGTGTGCGACATCGCCGCCGGCATGACCGCCTACCAGGCCATCCTGGAAGCGTTGATCGGCCGCGGCAGGGACGGCAAGGGCCGCCATATCGAGGTGTCGCTCTTCCATGCCCTGGCCGACTGGATGAATGTCCCCTACATGCAAAGGCGATACGGTGGACTGACGCCCGCGCGCAACGGCCTCCAACACCCCACCATCGCGCCCTATGGCGCCTTCCGCTGCGCCGATGACAAGCTGCTGCTGATTTCCATCCAGAACGACCGGGAGTGGAAAGCGCTCTGCGAGACGGTCCTCGGCCGGCCCGACCTGACCGGCGCGGACGGGTTCGCCACAAACGACGACCGCGTCGGCAACCGCATGGCGGTGGACGCGGCCCTGGCCGAACATTTCTTGCGGTTCGACCGCGAGACGAACATGGCGCGCCTGATCGACGCCGCCATCGCCTGCGGGCGTCTGTCGGACCTCGACGATCTGATCGCGCATCCGCAAAACCGCCATATCACGGTGGAGACGGCGCAAGGGGCAGTCGAACTGCTTGCGCCGGGCGCCAGGGTCGCCGGTGAGGAGCGCCATTACGGCCCGGTTCCCGAGCGCGGTGAGCACGGCATCGATATCCGCCGCCAATTCGCGCCCGGTCCCGATGACGAGCGGGGGCCGGTCAGCCCGACCTGAGCGACCCGTGCCGGGGTTGCCGTGCGGCGGCCCCATCGCGCCTGTCGCCTGCGCGCGCGGGGTCGCGGGGTCATTGACCGTGCGCGCGTTGCGTGATTCACTGAAAGTCCAATGAACGCAGCAATCGCCGAGGCCGCATCGAAACCCCGCCATCTGTCCGCGACGCGGCGGGGGCTTCTGGCCGGCGTCGCCGCCATCGCCCTTGGCGTGGCCGTCGGTGCCCCCTTCCCAGGCACATCCGGCCGCATGGTCCTGCGCGGCGGCTGGCTTTTGAAGGATATCGACCTGGCGTGATCTTCGGCGACACCGACGCATTCGGGCAATCGGGCTTCGAGCCGCAGGTCGTCATAATCGGCGCCGGCCCGGCCGGCATCACCCTTGCGCTCCGCCTGGCCGAGGCGCGCATTCCCTGCGCCCTGCTCGAAGCGGGCGGCAGGGACTATTCGGGCCGCTCGCAGGACTTTTACGCCGGCGAGACCATCGGCGATCCCTATTTCGAGCTCGATGTCGCCCGGCTGCGCTATCTGGGCGGCACGTCCGGCCACTGGAGCGGCTGGTGCCGCCCGCTCGACGCCCATGATTTCCTCGCCCGCGACTGGATTGCCCACAGCGGCTGGCCGATCGGCGCGGACGCGCTCGCCCCGCACCTGCCGGCCGCGCGCGCGATCCTGGGCCTGCGCGGCTTTGCGCCCGACGAGCCGATCACGGACGCCGTCAACCGCATCGACCTGATCCGCAGCGATCCGGTGGTGCGGTTCGGCGACCGGTTCGGCGACGCGCTTGAGCGCAGCCCGCACATCGCGGTCGTCCTGAACGCCTATGCCACCGACCTGGTCGCGCGCGGGCGCCGGGTCGTGGCGGCCAATCTTCATGGCGATGGACGTGCCTCCGCCCGGATCGCCGCGCCGCGCTTCGTCGTGGCCGCCGGCGGCATCGAAAACGCCCGTCTCCTGCTCTGGTCCAACATCCGTTCGCCCGATCCGGTCGTTCCCGAGCCGCGCGCGCTCGGGCGCTACTGGATGGAGCATCCCGAATTCTTCGTCGGCGAGGCGATCATCTTCGACCGGCGGCGGTTGAGCAGCGAACCCGACGGTTGGAGCTTCTTTGCGCCCTCGCCGGAGGCGATGGCGGCGGGGCGGATCATGAACCACCATGTCCATGTCCGCCCGCGCAGCTATCGGGGCGGCAAACGGCTGGTCGCCGACATCGCATGCGTGGCGCCGGCCTTCGGCCGCTGGCTGGCCAACCGCGCCGACCGCGATCTGATCTGCACGGCCCGGATCAGCGTCGCGCTCGAACAGGCGCCGGTCGCCGACAACCGCGTGGCGCTTTCGGACGACGCGGTCGACCCGGCGGGCGTGCCGCGCGTCGTGCTGCACTGGCGCAAGGGCGATCTGGAAAGGCGCACCCTCGTCGACGGGCTGAAGCTCTTCGGCACCGCGATGGCGCGGGCCGAGTTCGGCCGGCTGAAGTTCGACGACTGGGTGCTCGAAGGCGGCGCCTATCCGACCGGCACCCGTCAGCCGATCGCCGGGCACCACCATATGGGCGGCACGCGCATGAGCGCCGATCCGCGCCGGGGCGTGGTCGACGCCGATGGCCGCGTGCACGGCATGGGCAACCTCTATGTCGCCGGCTCCTCGGTGTTCACCACGTCGGGCTATGCCAATCCGACGCTGTCGATCGTCGCCCTGGCCGACCGGCTGGGCGCCCATCTGGCCGGCGAGATCTGAACCGGCCGCCGGGCTGCCGCTTTTCGGAAGCCGGACGGCAAAGCGCCGGTTGACACTGCGAAATCGGCCGCCATAACATCCGCAAAAGTGTGGTTCGACTGGCGCGCGCTGGCCGGGAAATGCAATCGGGAGTGACGTGGCATGGTCGACGCGCAGGCCGGTGACGAGCCGGCGGCCGATGAAGGTTTCTGGCTGTACGATCTGAAGGTGGAAACGGTCCTGGACGGGCGCGCGCCCGTGTGCCGCCACATCGAGGGGGAGGCGTTTTCCGTCGAGGGCGAAACGCTCGTGTTCGACCCCGGTCAGCGGGTTTCCATGTATGCGCTGGCCGCGCTGCTGCCGCTTCTGCCGGCCAAGCAGCGCGACACCGATCCGAACGACTGGATGTCCACCGACGCCGAGGTGGCGTGCCCCGACCCCAATTGCGGCGGCCGTTTCCGCATCACGCGCACGCAAAGGCGCTGGTTCCGGCACGCCGAGACGACCGGCCTGCCCGATCGCCGGCACACGCCCTACTGGGCCCGAAAGGGCGCCCGGTGAGCCCGGTGGAAACGGCGCTGCTGCGCCCCGGCCACCGGATCTCGCGCATCGTCAGGGGCGGCTGGCAGCTCGCCGGCGGCCATGGCGAGGTGATCGGCGCGCGGGCGATCGCCGACATGGAGGCGTTCGTCGATGCCGGCATCGCCACCTTCGACTGCGCCGACATCTACACCGGTGTCGAGGCGATGATCGGCGATTTCATCGCCGGCCTGCGCCGCCGGCGCGGCGGCGCGGCCGCCGACCGCGTGCGCGTGCACACCAAGTTCGTGCCGGACCTGTCGCGCCTTGCCGATCTGCGGCCCGACGAGGTGGAGGCGACCGTCGACCGCTCGCTGCGGCGGCTGCGCATCGACACGCTGCATCTGGTGCAGTTCTACTGGTGGGACCTTGCCCGCGGCGAGCCCGCGCGCGTGCTCGAACCGCTGATCCGGCTCAGGGAGAAGGGCAAGATCGGGCATCTGGGCCTGACCAACTGGGACGCCGCGCAGATCGCCCTGTTCCTTGAGGCCGGTTTCGAGCCGGTCTCGGCGCAGGTGCAGTATTCGGTGCTGGACCGCCGCCCCGAGAACGGGCTTGCGCGCTGGTGCGCGGCCCGGGACATCCACCTTCTGTGCTACGGCACGCTGGCGGGCGGCTTTCTGACCGGGCGCTGGCTGGGCGCGCCCGATCCGGGGTTCGCGTTCGACAACCGCTCGCTGGTCAAGTACCGGCTGATCATCGACGAGTTCGGCCCCTGGTCGCTGTTCCAGGACCTGCTGCGGTGCCTTGACGGGATCGGCGGCAGGCATGGCGTGCCGCTGAGCGCCGTGGCCACGCGCTGGGTGCTGGACCGGCCGCAGGTCGCCGCCGCCATCGTCGGGGCGCGTTACGCGCGGCACCTGCCCGAAACGCTGAAGGTGTTCGATTTTGCGCTCGATGAGGAGGATCGGTCCCGCATCGCGGCGGTCCTGGCAAGGGCAGGGGGTCCGGCCGGCCCGGTCTACGGGCTCGAACGCGACCGGACCGGGCGGCACGGCCGGATCATGAAGTACGAGCTGAACGCCGGCCCGGACGCTGCGGCGGAGGCGGCCCGTGCCTGAGGCCGCCGCTGCCGCCGGCGGGGATATGGGCGCCGATACGGCGCCGGCGGCCGTGCTTGAGGCCCGCAACGTCTCGCGCCGTTTCGATGCCTTCAAGGCGGTCGACGATGTCTCCCTGGACGTCGGGCGCGGAACGATCACCGGCCTGATCGGCCCGAACGGGGCGGGCAAGACGACGTTCTTCAACGTGCTGGCCGGCACGCTCAAGCCGACCGCGGGTACGGTGCGCCTGGGCGGGCGCGACATCACCGGCGTGTCCGCCGACCGCCTGTTCCGCGCGGGCCTGGGGCGGACGTTCCAGATACCGCGCCCCTTCGCCCGCATGAGCGTGCTCGAAAACGTGATGATCGCGCCGGGCGGCCAGATCGGGGAGAGCGTCGCCGGCGCGCTCCTGCGCGGCCGCGACATTCGCCGCCAGGAGGCCGAACTGCGCGCCAGGGCCATGGACATCCTCGCCTTCATGACGCTGGACGCGCTGGCCGACCGGCCCGCGGGCGGTATCTCCGGCGGTCAGACCAAGCTGCTGGAGCTGGCCCGCGTGCTGATGGGCGATCCCCGGGTGATCCTGCTCGACGAGCCGGCGGCCGGCGTCAATCCGAGCCTGACCGCCATCCTCATCGAACGCATCGAGGAGCTCAATCGGCGCGGCAGGACCTTCTTCATCATCGAGCACGACATGGATTTCGTGATGCGGCACTGCCATCGCGTCATCGCGCTCGCAGAGGGCCGGGTCGTGTTCGAGGGAACGCCCGAGGCGGCCCAGGCCGATCCGGTCCTGCTCGATGCCTATCTGGGGGCGAAGGTCCGATGAGCGCCGACCCCGCGCTGACCGTTTCCGGCCTGGTCGCCGGCTATGCCAGGGATCTGCCGATCCTGCACGGGATCGACATGGTGCTGCCGGCCGCCACCATGGCCGTCGTCATCGGGCCGAACGGGGCCGGCAAGTCGACGCTGGTCAAGGCGATCGCGGGCCTGGTGCCGGTGAGCGCGGGCACGATCACCTGCCGCGGCGTATCCATCGCCGGCATCCGCCCCGACCAGATGGGGCCGCTCGGCATCGCCTATGTGCCGCAGAACGACAACGTGTTCCGCACGTTGAGCGTGCAGCAGAATCTCGCCCTTGCGCTGAGAGCGCAAGGCGGCGCGGATGCGGCGGCGCGCCTTGACGAACTGTTCGCCCTTTTTCCGCCGCTGGCCGCCAAGCACCGGCAGCGCGCCGGCGCCCTGTCGGGCGGGCAGCGCCAGATGCTGGCGGTCGCCATGGCCATGGCCCGCCGGCCTTCGGTGCTGATGATGGACGAGCCGTCCGCCGGCCTGTCGCCCAGGGCGGCCCAGGAGGTGCTCGAACTGGCGCGCGGGCTGACCGGGCAGGGCGTCTCGGTCCTTCTGGTCGAGCAGAACGTCAACCAGGCGCTGCACATGGCCGATCACTGCTACATTCTGGCCGAGGGCCGCAACCAGCTCGACGGCCCGGCCGACAGGCTGCGCGACGACCCGGTCGTCGCCGAGATCTATCTGGGCGGCAGGCGCATGGTGGCGTCATGATCCAGGGCCTCGCCGACGGTCTTCTGGTCGGATCGATCGTCTCGCTGGGCGCGATCGGCCTGACGCTGGTCATGCACATGCTGCGGTTCGCCAATTTCTCCCATGCCGAACTGATGGGCATCGGCGCCTATGCCGCGCTGGTCTTCGATCCGCTTCTGGCGGCGATCGCGCCGCCGCTTTCGGCAACGCTCGGCCCGCTGAGCCTGACGGGCGCGCTCGCCCTGTCGGTTGTCCTGGCCATGGGCGTGACCGGCCTTTCGGCGATGCTCATCGACCGGCTGGTCTTCAGGCGCATTCGCCGGACCGCCGGGCCGCTGTCGATGGTGTTCGCCTCGTTCGGCGTGGCGCTGATCGTGCGCAACCTGCTCGCGCTCCTGTTCGGCGTCCAGTCGCACCTTTACAGCGAAGAGATCGCCTTTGCCGTGCTGGTCAGCGCCGACCCGCTGCTTCTGGTCAAGCCGGACCAGCTCTTCGTCTTCGCCGCCGCGCTCGCCATCATGCTGGCGCTGCACCTGGTCCTGTCGCGCACCGGTTTCGGCTTCGCCCTGCGCGCGGTGGCCGAAAATCCGGCGCTCGCGCAGGTGGCCGGCGTGCGCCTGTCGCGCATGATCGCCGCCACATGGATCATCGGCGGCGGCCTGGCGGCGGCGGCCGGCATCTTCTATGCGCTCGACAGCAAGCTCTCGCCGCTGATGGGGCACAATCTGATCCTGTCGCTGTTCGCCGCCACCATCGTCGGCGGCATCGGCAGCGTCTACGGCGCCGTCCTGGGCGGCTTCATCGTCGGCATCGCCGGCGGGCTCGCGCTGGCCGTCCTGCCGGCCGGCTATGCGCCGGCCATGCCGTTCCTGATCATCATGGCGGTTCTGATCGTTCGGCCGCACGGCCTGTTCGGCGAGGCGGTCGAATGATCGGCCTTTTATCCTATCTCGTCTTCTTTGCGACGATGGCCTCGATCCTCGCCGTCGCGGTGCTCGGCCTGAACCTGCAATGGGGCAATACGGGCCTTTTCAACGGCGGCGTGGCGGCCTTCTTCGGCGCGGGCGCCTATGGCACGATCATTTTGGGCGGCACGCCGCAGCCGGGGCAGATGGGCGGGTTCGAACTGTTCTATCCGCTGGCGCTCTTGGGCGGCGTCGCGGTGGCCGGCGCCCTGGCCTGGATCGTCGGCATCATGACCCTGAAGCTGCGGCACGATTATCTGGCCATCGCCACCTTCGGCGTGGCCGTCGCCTTCGAAAGCGTCGCCCGCAACGCGCAATGGCTGATGGGCGGCGCGCAGGGCGTGCGGGGCTTCGAGCGACCGCTCGAACAGGCGATAGGCGATCCGCTGCTCTTCAACACCGTCTTCCTCGCCTTCACGCTGGGCATCCTTATCGCCGTCTATGCGGGGCTGGAGCGGCTGATCCGGTCGCCCTACGGGCGCCTCCTGCGCGCCATCCGCGAGGACGAGACGGCGGCCCGCTCGCTTGGCAAGAACCCCGCGCGCATCCGCCTGACGGCCTTCGTCCTGGGCTCGATGGTGATGGGCGCGGCCGGCGGGCTCTATGCCACCTTCTATGCCTTCGTCAGCCCGCAGGACGTGCTGCCGATCCTGACCTTCCAGATATGGGCGATGCTGATCGTCGGCGGCGCGGGCAACAATCGCGGCGCGATCCTGGGCGCGTTCCTGATCTGGGGCGCGTGGACGGCGAGCGGCTGGGCGCTGGCCCGGTTCGCGCCCGTCGAGGCGCAGCTCTATGCGGGGTCGATGCAATATGTGCTGATCGGCCTCGTCATCGTCGGCATGCTGCTGTGGCGCCCAAGGGGGCTTTTGGCCGAGCGGCTCGTCGTCTCGCAGTCGGGACGCCGGCCGCCGGGCGCGCGCGCCCGGCGGGCCTGACGGCACGGAAGGGACAACAGCAAAGGGAGAAGACGAATGTCCTATCGAACATTGGCGGGCGCGGCGCTCTTGGCCGCGGCCCTCGGCCTTGGGTCCGGCGGAACCGCCAGCGCCCAGCAATGCACGGTCAAGGTCGGCGTCGCGCTGCCGACCTCGGTCGACTGGGGCCAGCCCATCGCCCGGACGGCGCAGTTCGCCACGGAGCTGGCCAACGAGGCCGGCGGCGTCCATGGCTGCCGGGTCGAGCCGATCCTGCGCGACACCCAGGCCGACCCGAAGGTCGGCGTCGACGCGGCCAAGGCGCTGGTCGACCTTGAGGGCGTCAGGGTGCTCCTGGGCGCGGTTTCGTCCGGCGTCTCCATGCCCATCCTCACCTCGGTGACCGTGCCCTCCGGCGTCATGCAGATGTCGTG
Source organism: Roseitalea sp. (assembly GCF_984466335.1). Taxonomy (NCBI): domain Bacteria; kingdom Pseudomonadati; phylum Pseudomonadota; class Alphaproteobacteria; order Hyphomicrobiales; family Ahrensiaceae; genus Roseitalea; species Roseitalea sp. The sequence goes on from NZ_CFIFWG010000012.1 coordinate 27,196, forward strand.
CTGCTCCTCGTCGACCGCGTTCACCAGGCTGGCCCAGGAGGGCGGCACGAACGGGCTGTGGTTCCGCACCTTCGCCACCACCCGCGTCCAGACCTCGGTGGCGGCGATGGTCGCGCGCGATCAGGGCTATGAATCGATCGCCATTTTTTACAAGAACGACGATTGGGGCCAGGACGTCGCCGAGTTCGTCAGGGCCGATTTCGAGGCGGTCGGCCTGACCGTGACGGCCAGCGTCGCGATCAATGACGGCCAGCCCTCCTACCGGGCCGAGGTCACCGACGCGCTGCGCGACCGGCCGCAGGCGATCTACATGGCGCTCTATCCCAAGGAGGGCACGCAGGTCGCCCGCGAGTGGATTTCGCTGGGCGGCACGCAGGAGATGATCGTCGCCAACTCGCTCAAGTCCGACGAATTCCGCCAGGGCGTCGGCATGCGCTATCTGGGCGATCTGCGCGGCACGGACACCTCCTCGCCGCGCACCGATTCGGCCGCCGCGTTCCGCGCGCTCTATCGCGACCGCTTCGATGCCGAGCCGAACGGGCCGGGCATCCCCAACAGCTTCGATGCGACGCTGATCGCGCTTTTGGCCATGCACGCGGCGGGCGAGGGCGCATCGGGCGCCCAGATTGCCGCCAAGGTGCCGATGGTCACCGATCCGGCGGGCACGCCGGTCGCCGCCGACGCCGAGGATTTCGCCCGGGCCAGGGCGCTGCTCGATGCGGGCAGCCCGGTCAGCTATCAGGGCGCGACCGGCGCGGTGCGCTTCGACGGCAATGGCGACGTTTCGGCGCCCGCCGTTATCTGGTCGTTCACCGGGGACGGCGTGACCGAGGACCGGTTCGTCCCGCTGGCCGAGGTCGACGCCTTCATCGCGACGCTGAACTGAGGCGCGCCGCCCGGCTTGGGCGATCGGCTTGGGCGACCGGGCCGGTCGGTATGGATGGCCGGTCCGCTCACGCCACGATGGCCTCGGCCTCGATCTCGACCAGGAACGTGCCGACCAGCCTGTCGACCGCGATCAGCGTGTTGGCGGGCATGATCTGCGCGAAACGGCGGCCATGGGCGCGGGCGACCGCCTCCGCGTCGGCGATATCGGCCACATAGACGCGGGTGCGCACCACATCCTCCATCGAGGCACCCAGCGCCGACAGGGCCGCGGCGATCTTGTCGAGAACATAGGTCGCCTGCGCCGCCGCATCGCCCGGCGCGACCACGCGGTCGGCGCCATGGGTCGCGGTGGTGCCCGACACGAGGATACGGTCGCCGATGCGCCGGGCGCGGCAATAGCCGGCGATCGGTTCCCACGCGCTGCCCGAGACGACGCGGCGCTGGCCGGGCCTGCCCGGCACCCGTTCGGCGGTGAACGCGTCTTCGATCCGGTCCAGATGGTGGCTCAGATCGCCCGAAGCGGTCAGGAAGGGCGGCTTGCGATACTCGTCGCCGCAGTCGCCGGGAACCGGCGTGGTCGCGGCGAACGCCTCTTCGAGCCGGGCATGGTCTTCGGCATCCAGCGCGAAGCGGAACAGGTTGAGATTGTCGGCCCGGTGCTCGCGCTCGCCGAGCCGCGCGCCGATGATCACCCCGGCGACGGCCGGGTTTTCCAGCACCCAGCGCGTGGCGACGTTGGAGACCGACACGCCGTGCCTGGCGGCAATGCCTGCCGCCGCGCGCAGCACCGTCTGATAGGCGCCCCATCCGCCGATCGCCTCGATGAAGCGCTTGTATTTCATGCCGCTCCAGTCGGCGATGTCGCGCGGTTCGGGCCGGCCGAGCCAGCGCTCCGACAAGAACCCGCCGCACAGCGTGCCATAGGCGAGAAGGCGCATGCCCGTCCCGGCGCACAGTTCGGCCAGGGGCCCGGCGGCGCGGCGGTCGAGCAGCGAGAACGACACCTGGTTGGTCAGGACCGGAATGCCGTCGGCGTGCGCCAGGTGCAGATGGGCGGCGTCGAAATTGGTGACGCCGATCTCGCCGATCACGCCCTCCGCGCGCAGTTCGGCCAGCGCATGCAGCGCATCGAGCCAGGCCGGATGCGCGAACGTCCACCAATGCAGTTGCAAAAGGTCGATCCGCTCGACGCCGAGGCGCGCGCGGCGCTCGGCCACGCCCGCGCGCACGCGCTCGCGGGTCATCGCGCCGGGGGGCGGGCACCATTTGGTGAAGGCGAGGGGCCGCGCGCCGGCCGCCCAACGCGACAGCAGCCGCCCGGCGATGATCTCCGCCGATCCGTAATGGTCGGCCATGTCGAAGCTCGAAAAGCCGGCATCGGCATAGGCCCGCAGATGGCCGGCCGCCGCGTCCGGGTCGAGCGTGCCGCCGTCCTTTTCCATGTCGGCGACCTGCCAAAGGCCGGTGATGATGCGGCTGATGTCGAGTGTGCCGACCGTCATGCGGTCGGGTCGTTCTTGCTTTGTCGTCATGGCGCGGCCTGGTTCGGATGGGCCCTTTCAGTGCACCGGCGCGCGCGGGCTGGCAAGCCGCCACTTGCCCTGGCCGCCGCCCGAACCATCTTTGGCGGAGCATTGAGGCGTCGGTTCCCCCCGTCGCGCATGGAGGCCGGTCGCCGGCAATGAAGAAAAGGCCGAACCAGCGAACGCACGATCATAGCGCCGCGTGCCGCCCGATCGGCCGGCGCCGCTTGTTGGCCTATGCCGCCGCCTCGGTGCTCGCCCCGTTTGCCGGCGCGCTGCCGGCCGCGGCGCGTTCGTCCGACAGCGGCCTGGTCTTCCTGACGGACTGGCGCGGTCCGCGCCTGATCGCCTATGACATGGACCGGCGCGCGATCGTCGCCGAACGCCCCCTTGCCGTCGCGCCCGGCCATCTGGTCGCCAGCGCCTTCGACGATCTCGTATCCGTTTCCGAGCCCGTCAGCGGGCGGCTTTTGCTGGTGTCCGGCCGCACGCTCGACGTGCGGCACGAAACCGTGCTCGGCGTGTCTCCCTGGCTCGTCGCCTTCGCGCCCGACGGGCGGACGCTGGCCGCCGCCGACATGGTCTCGGGCCGCATCGCGCTGATCGACCCCCGGACCGCCCGCGCGCGTTTCGTCGTAGGCGGTTTCGCCGGCGCGCACGACCTCAGATTCTCCGCCGACGGCGGCCGGCTTTACGTGTCGGGCCTCGACGATGCTGTCGTCCGCCGTATCGACCTTGATGCGCGCGTTGCGGGCCCGGCCTTCGCGATGCCGCGCGCCACGGCCGGCATCGACCATATGACGCGCACCGCCGACGGCCGCTACGGGGTGATCGTGACCCCGTTGCGCGACGGCCAGGAGCTTGCGGTCGTCGACCTGCGAAGCGGCCGCATCGTGCGCCGCTGGTCGAGCGACCGGCACTATTGGCGGGCCTATACCGACCCGTTCTCGCGCTGGTTCCTCCTGGCCTCGGACCGCCACCGGGGTCTCGATGTGGTCGATCCG
>NZ_CFIFWG010000013.1:0-27778 GCF_984466335.1 Roseitalea sp.
ACTTCTGGCATATGGTCTCCTTGGCGGGAACGGTGGGCCGCGGGCACTTGCCGCCTTGAAACGCGCGCCCCGCGGCCGCATTCAAGGCGCCGGCACCGTGAATGCGGCCGCGGAGGCCGTCATATGACCATCGACGCTGACATATCAAGAAAATCCCACTCGGGCGGTGATCTCGCCGGCGACGATGAGCCATTATTTCGACCATAACGCCTCGGCGCCGCTGCGCGAGCAAGCCCGCGCGGCGATGCTGGCCGCGCTCGACATCGAGGGCAACGCCTCCTCGGTGCATGCCGGCGGCCGCAGGCTGCGCGCTCTGGTTCAGGAGGGGCGGCGGCGGGTCGCCGGCCTGGTCGGCGTGCGGCCCGACCATGTCGTGTTCACCTCGGGCGCGACCGAGGCGGCGGCGATGCTGCTGACGCCGCACTGGACGATGGGCCGCTCCGCGCTGGCGATGGGGCATCTTTATGTGTGCGCCGCCGACCATCCGTGCCTTCTGGCCGGCGGACGGTTTGCACCCGATCGGGTGACCGGAATCGGCGTCGACCGGGATGGCCTGATCGATCTGGCCGGACTGGAAGGTGCGCTGGGCGCCCATGACAAGGCGGCCGGCCTGCCGCTTGTCGCGGTCCACTGGGCCAACAACGAGACGGGCGTGATCCAGCCGGTCGAACGGATCGGCGCGATCGTCAGGGCGGCCGGGGGCGTGCTCGTGCTCGACGCGGTGCAGGCGCTGGGGCGAATTCCCGTTTCGGTTGCGGATGGCTGTGCGGATTTTCTCATCGTGTCTTCCCACAAGATCGGCGGCCCCAAGGGCGTGGGCGCGGTCGCGGCGGCCTCCGATCTGATGATGCCCTTGCCGCTGATCGGGGGCGGCGGGCAGGAGCGCGGCCACCGGGCCGGCACGGAGGCGCCCGCGTCGATCGCCGGTTTCGGCGCGGCCGCCGAGGCGGCGGGCGCGGGCCTGGGCGCGTTTATGGCGCTGGCGCCGCTGCGCGACCGGTTCGAGGCCGGCCTTTTGGCGCTGGCGCCGGACATTGCGATCCATGGCGCGCCCGCCCCGCGCCTGGCCAACACCAGCTTCTTCACCGTGCCCGGCGTGAAGGCCGAGACGCTGGCCATCGCGCTGGACCTTGCCGGCTTCGCCGTCTCGTCGGGCTCGGCCTGCGCGTCGGGCAAGGTCGGACGCAGCCATGTGCTCGATGCGATGGGCGCAGACGGCGAGGAGGGCGCTGTCCGCGTCTCGTTCGGACCCGATACGGCCTGGGACGATCTGTCCGCCCTCTTGGATGCCCTGGCGCCCATTGTCGAACGCATGCGCGCCGCATGAAGCCTTGTTTTCCCGGCGATTGGTGCCGCATCGGAAAAACTTATCGAAAAAAGTCAGATTTTCCCTCTTTAGAACTTTTCAAAACTGCGCTATGCATTAGATTACGTTTCCGTGAAGGCCGCGCAAAGACGGCCGCTGTCCCTGTCGGTTGAAGGAGAACGCCATGCCTGCGGTTCAGGAGACCATCGATCAGGTCCGCAAGATCGATGTTGATCAGTACAAGTACGGCTTTGAGACCATCGTGGAGATGGACAAGGCGCCCAAGGGCCTGAACGAGGACATCATCGGGCTCATCTCGTCCAAGAAGGACGAGCCGGATTGGATGCTCGAATGGCGGCTGGATGCCTACAGGCGCTGGCTGACAATGCCGGAGCCCGACTGGGCGCGGGTGTCCTATCCGAAGATCGATTTCAACGACATCTACTATTACGCCGCGCCCAAGGGGCAGACCGGGCCCAGGACGATCGACGATGTCGACCCTGAGATCCGCCGTACCTACGAGAAGCTGGGCATTCCGCTCGCCGAGCAGGAAATCCTGGCCGGCGTGCAGGAGCGCAAGGTGGCCGTCGACGCGGTGTTCGATTCGGTCTCGGTCGTCACAACCTTCAAGGAGGAACTGGCCAAGGCCGGCGTGATCTTCATGTCGATCTCCGAGGCCATGCGCGAGCACCCCGAACTGGTGCGCAGATATCTGGCTTCCGTCGTGCCGGTGTCGGACAATTATTACGCGGCGCTGAACTCGGCCGTCTTCACCGACGGCTCGTTCGTCTATGTGCCCGAGGGCGTGCACTGCCCGATGGAACTGTCGACCTATTTCCGGATCAACGAGAAGGACACGGGCCAGTTCGAGCGCACGCTGATCATCGCCGAAAAGGGCGCTTACGTCTCCTATCTGGAAGGCTGCACCGCACCCCAGCGCGACGAGAACCAGCTTCACGCGGCCGTCGTCGAACTGATCGCGCACGAGGATGCGGAGATCAAATATTCGACCGTGCAGAACTGGTATCCGGGCGATGCCGAGGGCCGGGGCGGGATCTACAATTTCGTCACCAAGCGCGGCGACTGCCGGGGCGACAATTCCAAGATCTCCTGGACCCAGGTCGAGACGGGTTCGGCGATCACCTGGAAATACCCCTCCTGCATCCTGCGCGGCGACAATTCGCGCGGCGAGTTCTACTCGATCGCCGTCTCCAACGGCGCCCAGCAGATCGATTCGGGCACCAAGATGATCCATCTGGGCAAGAACACGTCGAGCCGCATCATCTCCAAGGGCATCTCGGCGGGCACGTCGGAAAACACCTATCGCGGCAAGGTGTCGGTGCACCGCAAGGCGACCGACGCGCGCAACTTCACCCAGTGCGATTCGCTTCTGATCGGCGACCGCTGCGGCGCGCACACCGTGCCCTATATCGAGGCCAACAATGCGTCCGCCCAATTGGAGCACGAGGCGACGACCTCGAAGATTTCCGAGGATCAGCTCTTTTACTGCATGCAGCGCGGCATTCCCGAAGAGGAGGCGATCGCGCTGATCGTCAACGGCTTCGTCAAGGAGGTGATCCAGGAACTGCCGATGGAGTTCGCCGTCGAGGCGCAGAAGCTGATCGGCATTTCGCTGGAGGGCAGCGTGGGCTGATGCCCGCAACACCGTCACCGTGGGGCTCGTCCCGACGGTGACCGAGCCCGACCCGAAGATGGTGTGGTGCCGAAATGGCTGACGACCCTCGCGACATGACCGGCACGATCCGGCTCGCCGGCGCCGCCTCGATCCTGTTCGTCACGGCGGTCGGCTATCTTTGGGACCCGTTCGGCGACCGCTATCTGAGCGCCGGGCTTCTGGGCGGCATCGCCGCCCTCAGCTACGCCATGCGCGGCCTGTTCGTGAGGAAGGGAAGCTAGGGCCGTCATTCCGGGACGGTGCAGCCGAACCCGGAATAACGGCCAAGAGGGGCGCGGCCCCGGCAAGATGGATGAGGGGCGCTGCGCCCCAATGACGGCAAAGAGGAAGACATGCTCGAAATCAAGAACCTGCACGCCCGGATCGCCGAGGACGGCACAGAGATCATTCGCGGCCTCGATCTGACGGTGAAGACGGGCGAAGTGGCCGCCATCATGGGGCCGAACGGCTCCGGCAAGTCGACGCTTTCCTATGTGATCGCTGGCCGCGAGGACTACGAGATCACCGAGGGGGACATTCTTTATAACGGTGAGTCCATCCTTGAAATGGACCCCTCCGAGCGGGCCAGCGCCGGCTTGTTCCTGGCGTTCCAGTATCCGATGGAAATCCCCGGCGTCGCCACCATGCAGTTCCTCAAGGTGGCGATGAACGAGCAGCGCAAGGCGCGCGGGCAGGAGGAACTGACGACGCCCGACTTCATCAAGCGCGTGCGCGCGGCCGCCGGCACGCTGGGCATCGACATGGAGATGCTCAAGCGTCCGCTCAATGTCGGCTTTTCGGGCGGCGAGAAGAAGCGCTCGGAAATCTTGCAGATGAAGCTGCTGGAGCCCAAGCTGTGCGTGCTCGACGAAACGGACTCGGGCCTTGACATCGACGCGCTGAAGATCGTCGCCGACGGCGTCAACGCGCTGCGCGCGCCCGACCGCGCGGTGGTCGTCATCACCCATTATCAGCGCCTGCTCGAATATATCGTGCCGGACACGGTGCACGTCCTGTCCAGGGGCCGGATCGCCAAGACCGGCGACAAGTCGCTGGCGCTCGAACTCGAAGCCAAGGGCTATGCCGACATCATCGCGGAGGCCGCCTGACATGGCCGTGAACCCGGCATCGGACGCCGATGTGCCGCTGACGGCGGCCGAAACCGCCCTTGTCGCCCATTTCGCCGGGCGCAGCGGCCAACTGCCCGGCAATGCCGATGTGGTGACCGCGCGCGACCGGGCGATGCAGGCGATCAGGACGCATCGTCTGCCCACGCGCCGGATCGAGGCATGGCATTATACCGATCTGCGGCGCCTGCTGAACGCCGTGCCGGAATGGCGCGCCGATGCGGCGCCGGGCGCCGTGCCGCCCCTGCTCGACCACGCGATGCGCTTTGTGATCGCCAACGGCGCGCTGACCGAGCGGCCGTCCGTCGACGGCATGCAGCACGAGGCGATCGCCGACAGCCTGCGCGCCGATGTGGGCGGGATCGCGCTTGAGGCCCCGGCCGATCCGGACGACGCCGTCGGCGCCATCAATGCCGCCTTCGTCTCCGATGGCCTGCGGCTGAGCGTCGCCAACGGCGCGCGGATCGAAAGGCCGATCGAGATCCAGTCGGTTCACGATGGCGGGCAGGTGCACACGCGCAATCTTCTGACCGTCGGCGCCGGCGCCGGCGCCGCGTTCGTCGACCGGCATGTCGGCTCGCACGAGCCGGTGCTCGCGACCAACATCACCGAACTGACCGTGCGCGAGGGCGCTGATCTGACCTGGATCATCGTGCAGGAGCAGGGCGCCGCGGCCAGCCATCTGGCCAGCCTGAAGCTGACCCTGGAAAAGGATGCGCGCGCGACCGTGTTCATCGCCAATCTGAGCGGCAAGCTGGTGCGGCAGGAAGTGCATGCGGTCGTGCGCGGGGAGGGCGCCGAACTGGCCTTCCGCGCCGTGAACCTGATCGGCGAGGGCACCCATTGCGACGTCACGCTCGAACTCGATCATCTGGTCGCGCACACCACATCGACCGAGACGGTGCGCAACGTCGTCACCGGCAAGGCGCAGGGCGTCTTTCAGGGGCAGATCCGCGTCGCGCAGCCGGCGCAGAAGACCGACGCGCAGATGGCTTGCAACACGCTCCTGCTCAGCGACCATGGCGGTTTCGCCACCAAGCCCGAGCTTGAGATCTTCGCCGATGACGTCGTCTGCGCGCACGGTGCCACCGTCGCCGAGATCGATCATGACCATCTGTTCTATCTGATGGCGCGCGGCATTTCCGAGAAGACCGCCCGCGGGCTCCTGATCGAGGCGTTCGTCGACGAAATCGTCGAGGAGCTCGACGACGAGGCGGTGATCGAGGCCCTGGAGGCGCGCATCGCCGCCTGGCTGGAAAGGCACGGGTGACGAACATGCCGAACCAGCCCCTCGTCCTAAGGCGTGAACGCTCCAAAACCCCGACCCTTCGAGACGCGCCGCGCTCGCGCCTCAGGATGAGGGTGTTGGGGGCCAGAGCCTCGAAGGGCGAGGGGCTGTCGCAGCATGGAGGCCGGCTTTATGAGCGCTGATCCGGTTGCCGCAGATGCCGGCTACGATGTCGAGGCGATCCGCGCCGATTTCCCGATCCTGTCGCGTCAGGTCCATGGCCGGCCGCTGGTCTATCTGGACAATGGCGCCTCGGCGCAAAAGCCGCGCGCGGTGATCGAGGCGGTCACGCGCACCTATGAGAGCGAATATGCCAACGTCCATCGCGGCTTGCACTTCCTGTCGGACGCGGCGACGACGGCCTATGAGGGCGCGCGCGAGACCGTGCGCCGCTTTCTGAACGCGGCCTCGGTCGAAGAGATCGTCTTCACCAAATCGGCGACGCAGGCGATCAACATCGTCGCGCAGGGGTTCGGCGCGGAGGCGGTCGGCGAGGGCGACGAGATCGTCGTCTCGATCATGGAGCATCATTCCAACATCGTGCCATGGCATTTCCTGCGCGAGCGCAACGGCGCCAAAATCGTCTGGGCGCCGGTGGACGATGAGGGCCGGTTCGATCTTGCCGCGTTCGAGGCGCGGCTGACCGACCGGACCAGGCTCGTCGCCATCACCCATGTCTCCAACGTGCTCGGCACGGTGGTGCCGATCCGCGAGGTCTGCGCCATCGCCCATGCGCGCGGCATTCCCGTGCTGGTCGACGGCAGCCAGGGCGCGGTGCATCTGCCGGTCGACGTGCAGGAACTCGATTGCGACTGGTACGTCTTCACCGGCCACAAGACCTATGGCCCCTCGGGCGTCGGCGTGCTCTACGGAAAAAAGGAACGGCTGGAACGGATGCGCCCGTTCGAGGGCGGCGGCGAGATGATCCTCGACGTGACCGAGGACGCTGTCACCTACGCCGATCCGCCACACCGGTTCGAGGCGGGCACGCCGCCCATCGCCCAGGCGATCGGGCTGGGAGCCGCGCTCGACTATATGGATGCGATCGGCCGCGAGGCGATCGCCGCCCACGAGGCCGATCTGCGCGCCTACGCCCATGAGCGGCTCGCGCGCCTCAACGCGCTGCGCATCATCGGCGCGGCGCCCGGCAAGGCGGCCATCGTCGCCTTCGAGATCGAGGGGCTGCACGCGCACGACATCTCCATGGTGATCGACCGGTCCGGCATCGCCGTGCGCGCGGGCACCCATTGCGCCCAGCCCTTGCTCAAGCGCTTCGGCGCGACGTCCACCTGTCGCGCCTCGTTCGGCATGTACAATACGCGCGCTGAGGTGGACGCGCTGGTCGAATCGCTCGAAAAGGCGCGGGCCTTTTTCGCGTAGGGCCTGTCATGATAGGATGAAGCCATGATGGACGATCAGACAATCCAGACCACCGAAGCCGAAATGCCGGCCGGTGCCGCGCCGGTTGCCGATTCGGCGATCCCGCGCGAGGAGCTGGCGCGGATGACCGACGACATCGTCGCCGCGCTCAAGACCGTCTACGATCCGGAGATTCCGGCCGACATCTATGAGCTCGGCCTGATCTACCGCGTCGACATCGAGGACGACAGGACGGTGAAGATCGAGATGACGCTGACCGCGCCGGGCTGTCCCGTCGCCGGCGAGATGCCCGGCTGGGTCGAGAACGCGGTGCGCGGCGTCGAGGGCGTCATGGACGCCGAGGTCGAAATGACCTTCGATCCGCCCTGGACGCCCGACCGGATGAGCGAGGAGGCGCAGATCGCCGTCGGTCTTTATTGACCGTCTTCGGCGAGCGCCTCAAGCGTTCGCCGCGCGACCGCCCTTGCGGCGGGGCTGGCGGCCTTCGGATCGGCGCGCGTGATCACCGCCTTCCACAGCGCCCAGCCCTTGGCCCTATCCCAGCAATCATCGTCCAGATGGGGCAGGGCGGCGCGGAAGGCGCGCCGGCTCGGCGGGTCGAAACCGGTCCATGCGATGACGAGGTCGCAGGCCGGATCGCCAATCGCCATGCAGCCGAAATCGATCACGGCCGAAAGCCGTCCGGCCTCATCGACCAGAAGGTTGCCGGCGGCGATGTCGCCATGCACCCAGAGCGGCGCGCGGTCCCACCGTGTGCGCCGCGCGGTCCCACCGTGTGCGCCGCGCGGTCTCCCAGATGCGGCTTGCCCGGTCGACGTCGATGCGGTCGCGCAGCGCCTCGATGCTCGCGCGCGTCTCGCCGTCATAGACGGCAAGCGATCCGCCGCGATGGAAACTGTGGGCGCCCGCTTTCGGGCCGCCGGTGCCGTCGATGGCGTGCAGGGCGCGCAGGAAGCCGGCAAGGGCGGCGCCGAACGAGGCGGTATCGGCCGGGCCGCGATCGTCGGCCGGCGTGCCGGCGATCCAACGGCGCACGGACCATGGCCACCGATAGCCTTCGCCCGGTTTGCCCATGGCGAGCGACATCGGCACGGCAACCGGCAGGCGCGGCGCCAGCACCGGCAGCCAGCGGTGCTCCTTGGCCACCTGCGGCGCATAACCGGCGGCGCTGGGCAGCCGCGCGGCCAGCGCCTCGCCCAGGCGAAAGGTCCGATTGTCCCAGCCGCCCGGTTCGACCGGCGTCACCGGCAGGTCGCGCCACTGCGGGAATTGCGCGGCGGCCACAAGACGCCCCACCAGCGCCGCGTCGATGCCCCCGTACAACGGTATGGCCACGGCCATCTCCCCGGTATCGGATATGCTTGCGCGATGGGCGCGGCCAACCTATCTTACTGGCGTCAAGGGGAGTCAAGAACATGGCGTTCGCCATCATGACCATGACCGAGGCTGCGGCCGGACGTGTCAAGCAGATCGTCTTCGCCCGGTCCGATCAGGGCGCGCAGGGCGTGCGCGTCGGCATCAAGAAGGGCGGCTGCGCGGGCATGGAATATACGGTCGACCTGGTCACCGAACCCGACCCGAAGGACGACCATGTCAGCCATGACGGCGCCCATGTCTGGGTCGATCCCGCCGCGATGCTCTATCTTCTCGGCACGCAGATGGATTTCGAGGTTACCAAGCTGCGCAGCGGTTTCGTCTTCAACAACCCCAACCAGTCTTCGGCTTGCGGCTGCGGCGAATCGGTCGAACTCAAGCCCGCCGACCTTAAGCAACTGGCCGAGGCGCGCGGCCAGATCTGAGCCTTGATGCGGCGGCTCGTGCGCTGTCCGGACCGGCCGCGAGACGGAAAGGGCGAGCCGGCACAATGTCTCAATATCGTTGTCTCAATATCGTTGCGGAACGTTCCGACCCCCGGCGCGGGTCGACAGCCGGCATGTCGGCGTGAAATCGAAATCCCGCTCGAACGGGTAGGACAGTTTCGGCCGGCGCCGATTATCCAGCCGCTCGATCGCCTGGTTCACCGCGCCTTCGGAGAGCGCCATCACCGCCGGATTGGCGATCGGCGCCAGTTGCGGCGACAGATAGCCGGACTTGACGACCACCATGCGCGCCTCTGACGGGTCGATGCCGAATTTGGTGAAGTCTTCGAGATTGTGGAACGGCCGGCGGCGCTGGGTCAGCACGACATGCAGGCCCTTGAGCATGACAAGCGCCTCGATGTCGCCCGCCCCGAGCGAGCCGACGATCCGCTCCACACGCGCTTTGGCCTCGACCACGGGCCCGTCGGACCCCAGGCTCGCGCCGATTTTCAGTGCGCACGTGCCGCCAACGCCCGTATCGGCCGCCTTGAGCGCCGCCGGCGCATCGGCGATGCCGACGACAGCCGCGCCCTGCACGCCCTGCGCGATCAGTTCGGCGAGCGCGTCGGCACGGTCGCCGACCCCGCCGCCGGTCGGATTGTCGCCGCTGTCGGCGAGGATCGCGGGGCCGGTTTCGGCTGCGGCGGCAAGGCGGACGGCGTCGGCGAGCGGCAGCGCCGTCATCCCGAAAGCGAAATCGCCGCGCGCCTCCCAATAGGTCCGCGCCAGCGCTTGGGCGCTTCGGGCGACCGCATCGCGGTCCGTTCCGGTGACCACCGAGGCTGCCGTGGCGCGCGGCGTATCGGCCCACACATAGCCCACCATCAGATTGGCGTCGCAGACCCCGGTTTTGGCGTCGTGATCGGGCAGCTGCGCATAAAGCGAGAGCGCGGGCTCGTCATCGGTCGATGTGCGTTCGCCCGGCCACAGGACCGGCACCGGCGCCCAGCCGACAAAGCGCTGCGTGCCGTTGGCGATCGTGTCGGCCAGCATGGTCAGCGCGCGGGCATGGGTTTCCATCACGTCGATATGCGGCCCCGTGCGGAAGGCTGCGAAGATGTCGATGGCGTCCACCACCGCCTGCGTGACGTTGCCGTGCAGATCGTAGGAGACGGCCAGCGGCATGTCGGGGCCGACAAGCGCGCGCACGGCGGACAGAAGATCGCCCTCGGGATCGTCGAGGTTTTCGACATGCATGGCGCCGTGCAGCGGCAGGAACACGCCGTCGGCCGGCGGGGCGGTCTCCAGCGCGTCCAGCAGGCGCTGCTTGAACGCCCGATAGGTCCCGGCGGTCAGCGCGCCGCCGGGCACCGAGCGGGCCTGGAAGAGCCCGGCCAGCGCGATGCCGGCCGGCGCCAGCGGCGCCAGTTCCGCCGCAAGCGTCGAACCGTCCACGACCGTGAAATCGGCTTCGGTCTGCAAAAGCGGCGAATAGGTGGAGCATTCGGTGTGAATGCCGCCGGTGACGATGCGCATGGCCGCCGTCTCCGTCAAAGCTGCGGCATGGCGCCGCTGAGCGCTGCGAAGCGCGGCCAGTCCTTATGGGCCGGCGCGGTCCAGCCGGCTTCGGCCACCGCATAAAGGCGCGGGAAGATCATGTGGTTGCGCTGGGCGGTGTCGTGCAGGTGCTCGGACCAGATGCATGCCTGAACGCCCTTGACGCGTGCCATCTGCGTCTCGGTCAGCCCCTCGACCGCCTCATAGGTGTAGCTGTATTCGACCGGCACCGTGCCGGCCCAACTGGTCCCCGGCTCGTTCCAGCCCTCGGCCTGCGCCATATCGAGATAATAGGCCTGGCCGGGGCTGGCGATGACGTCATAGCCTTGGTCCGCCAGTTCGCCGATCAGTTCCGGCTTCTGCCAGGCGACCAGCAGCGTGCCTTCGGCGTCGACGCCGCCGCCATGGCTGACCTCGTCCCAGCCGGCCAGTTTCTTGCCCATGTCCTTGATCATGGCCTGCACGCGGCGCAGCAGATGCGCCTGCATCTGCTGGGTGGTCGTCAGCCCCTCGCGCTCCATCAGCGCGCGCGCCCTTGGCGAATCGAACCAGGGATGGCTGTCGATTTCGGTGGCGCCGACATGTTCGACCTCGTCGGCGCCGACATGGATGTATGGCGCCGGAAACAGCGCTGCGACCTCGCAGAACACCGCTTGCAGGAAGGCGTATGTCTCCTCCATCGCAGGGTTGAGCGCGTTGTTGGGATAGCCCTGGATCGAGCGATAGCTGTCGGCCGGCTCGCCCGGATCGCGCAGATGCGGATAGGCGGTCAGCGCGGCGTGACAATGGCCGGGAATGTCGATCTCGGGCACGATGCACACATGCAGCCGCGCCGCGTAGCCGATCAGATCACGCACCTGGTCCTGGGTGTAGAAGCCGCCATGCACCCGGTCGATGAAACCGTGCTGGCCGGGCATCAGAAGGCCGGGGCCGCGAAAAGCGCCCACGCGCGTCAATTCGGGCAGCGCCTCGATCTCCAGCCGCCAGCCCTCGTCGTCGGTCAGGTGCCATTGCAGCGTGTTGAGCCGGCTCCACGCCATCGCATCGATCAGCCGCTTGATTTCGTCGACCGTCCAGAAATGGCGGGAGACGTCGACATGGGTGCCGCGCCACGAAAAGCGCGGCGCGTCCTTAATGGCGCCGGCCTCGGGCTGGGCGCAGCGGGCGTCCGTCGCCGCATGGTGGAAAGCCTGGGCCAGGGCGGTCAGGCCGTAGGCGCGGCCGGCCGGCGCCGCATAGCGCAGATGCGCGGCGCCACCTTTGAAGGCGATGCGATAGGCTTCCGGCCCGAGATCGTCGACCTGTTCGAAGGTCAGCGACAGCGCGCCCGCCGGATCGAGCCGGAACGGGCGCCGCGCCGGGCCGAACAGGCGGGCGGCCAGCGCCTCGATTTCGAGCACGGCCGCGGTTTCCTCGATGCCGGCGTCTTGCGGCGCATAGGGCACCGCGTTTTCGCGCCAGCGGTCGATGGCGACATGGTTGGGCCATGGCAGGACGCCGAGCGGGTTTTCGAGCCGGCCTTCGGACAGGGCGCGCAGCGGGCCGCCATCGCCGCTCCCCTCACGCACGATGTCGGGGCAGTTGACGGTTAGCCGCCGCCCGCCGGCCAGGGTGACATAGGCCGATTTTGGGCCATCGGTGCGGTGTTTGGGCTGCATGACGATGCCGGTCACCGTAAAGCGCCACGCCCCGCCCGGCACGATCGTCAATCCCTCGGGCGGGGCGACTTCGTGAAAATTGGCGAGCCGGCCGATAAAGGTCGCATTGCCGAAGGCCGCACCCTTCGCCGCCCGCGCGATCGAGGAATAGGCCAGCCGAAAGCTCGACAGCGCTTCGGCCGTCGCATTGTGCAGGCTCAGTTCAAAGCCGGCTTTCGCCGGGTCGTCGGCGGGCCGGTAGCGGGCTTCGAGGCGCAGCGGTGCGGTCATGGGGCAATGATCCTTTGCCGGACGGGGAGGGGCGGTTGGGCACCGGCGCGATATGGCGCGCCGATTCAATGCGTCGTCGGCGTCTCGGGCGCGATCAGCGCGGGCTCGATGGCGCTCAGCGGCACGCGGCGGGCAAAGGCGGTGCCGTCGGCGTCGAACAGATGGCAGTCGCTCGCGTGAAAGCCCATCGCCATCGCTTGGCCGATGCGCGCGGGCGCGGCGCCGTCGAGCAGCGCGCAGAAGGGCCGCTCATCGCCCTCGACGGGCGCGTAGGCGACCGTATGGATGCCGAGCCGCTCGATCACGTTGGGCACGGCCTCGATCGAGCCGTCGCCCTGGCCGAAGCGAATGTGCTCGGGCCTGATGCCGAGCTGCATCGGCCGGCCTTCAAGGCCGGGTTCGGCATCGACCGGCACGCTCACCTCGGCGCCGGAGGGCAGGGCGACGGTGACGCTTTCGCCGCTGCTGGCGGTGCAGGTGACATGGACGAAATTCATGCGCGGATTGCCGATGAAGCCGGCGACGAACAGGTTCTGCGGCTTGTGGTAGAGTTCAAGCGGCGTGCCGACCTGGGCGACGATGCCCGCGTCGAGCACGACGATGCGGTCGGCCATGGTCATCGCCTCGACCTGATCGTGGGTGACGTAGATCATCGTCGCGCCCAGATCGCCATGCAGCTTGGTCAGTTCGACGCGCATCTCCGCGCGCAGCGCCGCATCCAGGTTCGACAGCGGCTCGTCGAACAGGAACACCTTGGGCTCGCGCACGATCGCCCTGCCGATCGCCACGCGCTGGCGCTGGCCGCCGGACAGCTGGCCCGGCTTGTGGCGCAGCCGCTCGTGCAGTTGCAGGATGCCGGCTGCGCGATCGACCTTTTGCCTGACCTGCGGTTCGGCCAGGCGTTCGACGCGCAGCGGAAAGGCGATGTTCTCGTAGACGTTCATATGCGGGTAAAGCGCATAGGACTGAAAAACCATCGAGATGCCGCGTTTGACGGGGTCCAGTTCGTTGACCACCCGGCCGTCGATCTCGACATTGCCGTGGCTGATCTCCTCAAGTCCCGCGATCATGCGCAAAAGCGTGGACTTGCCGCAGCCCGACGGGCCGACGAAGACGACGAACTCGCCCTGCTCGACATCGAGCGAGACGCCTTTGATGACCTCGATTGTGCCGAACGACTTGCGCACGCCATCGAGCTTGAGATGGCCCATGGGCGCCCTCCCTGTCTCATGAAAGGGCGGTCCGGCGGAGATGGCCGGGCCGCCTGGTTCGGGGTGTGATCAGCTTGCGTCTTCGATCAGTTCGGCGGCGTATTCGACCGCTTCGGCAGCATCGACCTCGCCCAGCACGACGCCCTGGACCGCCTCGATGATGGCATCCTGAACGGCGACATAGTCTGTAACCAAGGGTTCGGGGCCGCCGTTTTCGACGCTGGCCAGGAACGGCGCCCAGGTCGGGTCTTCCTCGATGAGCGTCGCCACGCGCGGGTGGTCGCGCAGCGGTGTCAAGCCTTCGCCGAGCTCGAACTCCATCTGATTGTCCGGATTGGTCAGCCATTTGCCCAGCGACAAGGCGGCGTCCTCAACGCCCGAGCCCTTGAAGATGGCCAGGCTGTCGGTGATCAGAAGCGTCGAATTGGTGCCGCTGGGGCCGGCCGGAATCGGCGCGACGCCCCATTCGACATCGTCGGGCATATGCGTCCGCTCCCAGGGACCGGAGATTATCATGGCGATCTGCTTTTCCTGGAACAGCGGGCGCAGACCGGCGCGGTCATAGGCGGTCGGGCCGGGCTGCGAAACCCCGGCCAGACGGCCGTAGAATTCCATCGCCTCGACGGTCTGGGGCGAGTTGAACACCACCTCGCCGTTCTCGTCGATCACCGCGCCGCCGTTCGAATAAAGATAGTTGAGGAACTGGTGCATGGTGTTGTCGAAATCGGCGGCGGCGAGACCGATGCCGGAGGCGTCGGTGTTTTCGCTGACGGCCCGTGCCGCTGCGTACAGTTCATCCCAGGTGGCGGGCGGCGTTTCGGGGTCGAGGCCGGCTTGTTCGAACAGGTCCTTGTTCCAGAACAGCGCCTTGGTGGAGAAGGCGCGCGGAAGGCCCCATTGCTCGCCGTTTGCGGTGATCGTGCCCAGGATCGGCGGCGCGTAGGTGGCGCGTTCCTCGTCGGTCATCGCCACCGGGATGATCAGTTCGCTTTCGGCAAGCTGCTTGAGCGTGCGCGAGCCCATATAGGCGATCGCCGGCGGGTCGCCCGCCTGCGCCAGCGTTAGTGATTTGGATTGGCACTGGCCCCACGGGACGTATTCGACATCGACGTCGAAGCCCGGGTTTTTGGCTTCCCATTCCTCGATCAGCCGGTTCTGGACGACGATGTCCCCCCCCTGGTCGTCGCCGCAATTGATCTTGTGCAGCCGTTCCTGGGCGCCGGCGCCGCCGGCCATGCTGATCGCGCCAATGGCGACGGACAATGTGAGCAGTTTCTTCATCGGTTTCTCCCTTGCTTGAACGATGAACAGTCACTGTTTGACCGCGCCGGCGGTGAGACCGGCGACGATGTAGCGTTGCATGAACACGTAGATGACGAGCACGGGCACGATGCCGACCAGGCTCGCCGCCATCAATTCGTTCCAGACGACGGTCTGGCGGCCGAAGAACTGGAACAGGCCGACCGGCAGCGGGTTGAGCTCGTTGACCGAGTTGAAGGTCAGCGCGAACAGGAATTGCTGGGCGTAGGCGGTGATGAAGGTGGTGATCGCCACAACCATGATGCCTGGCAGCGAGATCGGCACGATCACGCGCCACAGAATGTAGAGCCGGCCGGCACCGTCCACGAGCGCTGCTTCCTCCAGTTCCTTGGGTATCTTCATCATGTAGGAGCGCAGCAGCCAGATCCCCGTGGGGATGACGAAGGCGACACCCGGCGCGATCATCGCGAAATAGGTGTTCAGGATGCCGAGCTGCTGCATCACCTTGTAGAGCGGGATGATGAGGACGGCGCCCGAGACCATGTTGACGGCGAGGAAGGCGGCGAGGATCTGATTGCGGCCCTTGAATTCCATGCGCGAGAACGCATAGGCCGCCGGGATCACGGCCATCAGGGCGAGGACGGTCACAGCACTTGCGATGAACAGAGAATTGAGCATGTAGCGCCACAGGAGCGGCACGCTCGACCACATCGTCACATAGGCCTCAAAGCTCATATTGTCGGTGAAGAAGCGGTAGGGGACGTTGAACAGTTCGCTCATCGGCCGCATCGAGACCATGAAGGCCTCGACGAACGGTGCCATCATGAAGACCAGAAACAGGGCGATCCCCGCATAGATCAGCACATATTCCCACCAGTGATACCGGTCGATCATCGGCCTACCTCCTGCCGGTTGAAGCGCGAGATCATCAGGAAGTAGAAGGCCGAGAACAGCGACAGGAACAGGACGATCATCACCGCGCGGGCGGCGCCCTCTCCGTAGCGGAAGCGCGAAATCGCTGTCTTGTAGGTGTCGATGATCATCGTCGTGGTGGCGCCGCGCGGCCCGCCCTCGGTCAGGATCCAGATGATATCGAACGAATTGAAGGTCCAGATCGCCGACAGCAGCGACATCGTCGCCACCGCCGGCATGATCAGCGGCAGGGTGATGCGCCTGAACCGGTACCAGCGCGAGGCGCCGTCGGTCCACGCCGCTTCATAAAGATCGCGCGGAATGCCCTGCATGGCGGCGAGCAGGTAGACCGTCACCAGCGGCGTGCCGATCCACACATCGGTGACGATGGTCGCATAGAACGCCGAATTGCGGTAGCCGAGGAACTCGAACGGGCCGGCGAGGATGCCCAGATTCTGCGCAACGCCCGAGATCATGCCGAACTGGCCGTTATACATCCACGCCCACAGATAGACGCCGACGGCCATCGGCACGATCCATGGCGGCATGACGAGCACGCGGAACAGCGTGCGGCCGGGCACCATGGCGTTGAGCAGCACCGCGCCGACGATGCCGAGCAGGATCTTCAGCGCGACGGAGATCGCCATCCAGTAGAAGGTGCGCGCCATCACCTCCGGAAAGCGCCGCTCGAACATGCGCTGATAGTTCTCCAGGCCCACAAAACTTGTCGTCGGGCTCAGCGAGGCGTCGGTGAACGACAGCCTGACCGTCTCGACCAGCGGCCAGGCGACGATGATCAGCGTGACGAACGTTGCCGGCAGCAGCAGCAGATAGGGAAACCAGTCGGTCTTCTTGCCGGCGCCGCCGGCTTGTGCAAGGGTCCCTGTCGCGGTGGGTTGGGTTGCGATCGCCATCTCACGCCGCCTGCCGGTTGCTCAGGCCATAGCTGTCAAAGCGCTGCCAGTCCTCGTTCAGATCGAGCACCTGGCGCGCCGCCATCGCCTCGTCGAGCTTGAGCGCGGTCAGTCCGGCTTCCAGCGCGTCGAGCACGGTCACCTTGAGCGGCACGCCGTCGTCGATGAAGGCGAAGATGTCGCGTGCCATCGCATCGTCCGCGCCGTAATGGTGGCCGGCTGTCTGGCCCTCGATCACGCTTGCGTCCATCAAGGTCCGATAGCTGTCGGATTCGGTGACCTTGAACCGGTTGCGGACGAAATCGCCCTCGGCCATGCCGCGTGTCCCCATGACGGCGAAACGCCTATATTCGTCGGCCACGTTCAGATTGGTGTGGAACGCCATGGCCGCACCGTCCTGATATTCGATGTTGGCGACCTGATAGTCGATGATGTCGCCGGCCCCGTCAAAGGGCGAGTTGCCGCCCTTCCAGCGCGGCACGAACGGATTGGGCTGGCCGTCTTCGAGACCGTCGCCATAGTCCTGGCCGTACACAATGTATCCCGGCGTCTCTTCGGGCCGGTTTTCGGGAACGAACGTCTTGCGCCCGCCGAAGCTTGCCACATAGCGCGGCCGGCAGCCGACCACGCCCTGATAGAGGTCGATGTCGTGGCAGCATTTTTCGAGCATGAAACCGCCCGAATAGCCGACCATGCGGCGCCAGTCCGTCATGAAGAAGGCGCCGTGATGGGGGCCTATATGCTCGCTCGCCTCGATGGAGACGACCTTGCCCAGCATGCCCCCGGCCTGCGCCTTCTTGAGCGCGACGTAAAGCGGCGAATAGCGCAGCACCAGGCCGATCATCACGCGCTGATGGCCGCCATGGGCGCGCATCAGATCGAGCAGTTCCCAGGTCTGGTCGGCGCTGACGACGACGGGTTTTTCGGTGAAGACATAGGGTGCGTCCGATCTGAGCGCGTCGCGCAGATGGCCGATATGCAGATGGTTGGGCGAGCCGACCATGATCATGTCGGGCCGCGTCCGCACCGCCATCTGCGCGACCGTGTCGAACGCGGGGATCGACTGGGCGGATGTTTTTTCGAGATAGGGCAGGCCGGCTGGCGCCGGATCGACATAGCCGACGAATTCGACGGACGGCTTCTTCCTGTGGAAGTTGGTCGCCACCGTCGACAGGCGCGCGCCCAGTCCGGCGATTGCGATCTTCATGCGGTTTCTCCAACGGGTTCGGCCATTGCGGCGCGCAAGGCGGTAAGGGTGGCCGGATCGAAGCGGCGGATGCCGCCGGCCGGCGCGAAACCGAAGGCGGACAGCGCCGGCGCCGGACGGCTGCGCGCGCACGAGGCGTGGATTGCGTTCGCGCCGGTCGCGGCGATCAGCGCGGCGACGGCGTGCGGCGTGATGCCGCCGCCGGGCATGACCGTGATCCGGCCATCGGCGCGCGCGACAAGCTCGGCGATGCGCCTTGTTCCCTCGATTGCCGCCTGTGCCTGGCCCGATGTCAGGATGTGGTCGAAACCCAGATCGACGGCCTGTTCGAGCGCCTCGAACGGATCGGCGCACATGTCGAAGGCGCGATGCAGGGTCAGGCCCATGCCGCCGGCCGCCGCGATCAGGCGTTCGAGCGCGGCGATGTCGAGCGCGCCGCCCGGCGTCAGCGCGCCGATGACGACGCCTTCAAGTCCAGCGTCCCGGGCGCGCAGAACATCGTCCCGCATCAGCGCCACGTCTGCCGCACCGTAGCGGAAGTCCCCGTCGCGGGGCCGGATCAGCGCGCGAACCGGCGTTGCAAGGGCCGCTGCGCCGGTCATCATGCCGGCCGGCGGCGTGAGCCCGCCAATGCCCAGCGCGCCGCACAGTTCGATCCGGTCGGCGCCGGCCCGGGCTGCCGACTGCGCGCAGTCGATCGTGTCGACGCAGATTTCGACCCTTGTGCTCATGCTGCGTCCCGATGCGGTTCATCGGCCTGCCGGGCGGCGATGGCCGCGCCGATCAATCCGCCATCGCGCACATGCTCGCCGACGACCAGCAGCGGCTTGTCGGGCCGCGCCAGCACCAGCGGACCGAGCGCGGCGTTGATCCGCGCGATCAGGCCGGGTTCGCCGGCAAGGCCGCCGCCGACCGGGATGATGTGGGGGCCGAGCGTGTTGACCACCATCGACAGCGAACGGGCCACGATGGCCGCCCAGACATCGAGTGTGTTTGCGGCCTTAGGCTCGCCGTCTTGCGCGGCGGCCGTGATATCGACGCTGGTTGCGTCGATGCCGTGCAGGTGGCGGTGGATGCGCTCCATGCCGCGCGCCGAGCCGATGGCATCAAGGCAGCCCGTCAGGCCGCAGCCGCAGGCAAGGGCGGGCATGCCGGGCGCGAGCCCGCCGGCCGTCGGGTCCACCGCCGGGCCGTGGCCCCATTCGCCGCTGATGCCCGCGCGCGCGGAAAGAAGGGAGCCGTCGATCACGATTCCCCCGCCAACCCCGGTTCCCAGGATGATGGCAAAGACGGTGCGTGCCTTGCGGCCGGCGCCGTGATGCGCCTCGGCGAGCGCGAAGCAGTCGGCATCGTTGGCGATCGTGACCGGAACGCCGAGCGCGCGTTCAAGGTCGGACACCAGTTTGCGGCCGTTCAGGCAAGCGATGTTTGCGATATCGGCGCGACCCGTTGTCGGATCGATGACGCCGGCAATCGAAAGCGCCGCCGCCGATGCGCCCGTTTCCTCGATGCCGGCCGTCAGGACACGCGCGAACGCATCGAAATCGTCAAGGGGGGTTGCCGTCTCGCCTTGCCGATGCGGCAGTTCGTCGGCGTCGGCGCGGCCGTATCGGACAAAGCTGCCGCCGATGTCGAAACATGCAAGAGCGTCGCCACGCTGATCCAAGCCGCACCCCCGAATGGTTGCAAAACAGACCAAGCCCCAAACGTGAACGAAGGCTGCTTCTTTTTTATAGATCAAGCGCGTTGAGGGCAAATATCGGACAGTTTCCGCGCCGTTGCGCTGCCGTCGTTGCGCGCGGCGCCATCCGCCGGGGACCGGGCCGCTGGCCGAGGCGGCGCGGGTGGAAGACTTTTGCGGCACCCGCGACGGCACAGGGCCGCCCCCGCCGTGGCACATTTTTACACCGCTCATTGCAGGCATGGCCGGGCGCGTCATCCGAACGGCTCCTCCACGATCGGCCACATCGGCCGTTTCAGCTTGGTGTAGGGCACCGTGCGCGGATCGTTCGGGTAAAGGTCGGGGACCGACACATAGACGACGGCGCCGGCGATCGGCATGAAGCCGGCATGGAAATGATTGGTCGACTTGATCAGGAGCGCCTGCTTGGCGGTCGGGTCGACACCCAGATTGGTGAAGATGTCCGGCTCGTATGTCTGGGTGCGGTTGGAGTTGACGATGATGTCGATCTCGGTCCCGGCCAGCCGCAAAAGGGCCGTCCTGCCGAGCGTGACGCGGCTGCCGACGAAGCTCTGCCAGCCCGGATCGGCCAGCTTGCGCACCTCGAACACCCCGTCGATCGGCGGCCCGCACCTGGCATGGGTTTTGCCGCCAATGCGCATTTCAAGCTGGGTGCCGACGCCGGCGCCGTGGGCGAAGGCCGCCGCCTGCGGGTCCCAGATCGTGGCGATGCCGAGACTGGACAGGCCCGCATCGATCAGCGCGCGCGCCAGCCATGTGGCATCGCCCGACGTGCCGCCGCCGGGATTGTCCCATGTGTCGGCCATCACCAGCGGGCCGCCGTCGGCCCCCTTGCGCGCAAGCGCAACGGCGTCATCGACGCTCACAAGATCAAGCGCCGTCGTCCCGCGCATGGCGAATATCCGGCGGCCCAACTTTTCGGCGAGCGCGTCGCCGGCGGCCTTGTCGGCGTCGCTCACCACCATCATCTGCGTGCCCATTTCGGGCACATCGGCCGCCATGAAACCATGGATCAGCGATATGGAGAGCACATTGTCCTTGCCTTGCAACGCCTTGATGGAATCGACAAAGGACCGCACCGGTTCCCGGCTGGTCGGGAAGATGTCGATCATCCGGCAGTCGAAGGTGGAGATGACCGGACGGATCTCACCGCGCGCCGCGGCCAGCGCCAGGTCCACGACATGTTCGGCGCGTTCCTCGAAATCGGTATGTGGAAATTCGAGAAATGCGGCCAGGATATCGGCATTGGCCACGCGCCGTGCCGTCAGGTGGCTGTGCGGGTCCAGTTCGGCGGCGATGATCACATCGGCACCGACGATCCGGCGCACGCGGGCCAGAAGGTCGCCTTCGCAATCATCCTCCGCCCGCGCCACCATCGCGCCATGAAGGCCAAGCACGACCGCATCGACCGGCAAGGCGGCGCGCAACTGGTCGAGAATCTCGTCGCGCAGCCCTTCATAGACATCCATGCGCACCAGGCCGCCGGGCTCGGCCCAGGTCGCGGTGCCCTCGATGACATCGAGCATGGGGTCGGCCGTGGCCCGTCGGCGCAACACCGGTATGACCGACGAGCAAAGCGTGGGCGTTGCCGGATGATCGCCGGGACCGGCATAAAAGGCCGCCTCGAAGCTCGCCCGATCGGTGGGAACCGGCGAAAACGTGTTGGTCTCGGTTGCCAGCGATGCCGTGAAGACGCGCATGGTCCATGTTCCGTCGTTGTTGGCCTTGCGGGAGAGGGGCAGCGCGCCGGACGCATGTCCTGCGCGCCCTCCAGGTTCCCGAGGTAGGGTCAGGCCGGCAGGTCAGGCCGGCTTGTAGGCGATCGCCTCGATCTCGACCCTGATATCGACCATCAGGCGCGCCTCGGCCGTGGTCCGGGCCGGCGGCTCGGAGACAAAGTGCTTGCCGTAGATCGCGTTGAAAGCGCCGAAATCGCGCGCATCGGCCAGATAGCAATGGGTCTTGACGACATCGTCCAGCGTGCAGCCCGCCATTTCCAAAACGGATTTGATGTTGGCGATGACCTGATCGGTCTGTTCGGCAACGGTCGATCCGACGATCCGTCCATCGGAATCGACCGGGACCTGGCCGGACACGTAGACGAAATCGCCGGCGCGCACCGCGGGCGACAGCGGCACATGGGACGTGCCAAAAACCTGCTTTGTCATGAAGTTCCTCTTTCAGCGGGTCGACGTTTCGTTAAGGGCACTTCCCGTGATCCACGAGTTCACGCGCAATGCTCCAATTCTTCGATCATGAGCATGCTCCTATCCGAAGCTTGAAAAACGCCCGCATGCCGGGCGGCCGCGCGCCGGAGAGTCAGATTTGGTGACCGCTCATGCCTGTAATCTTTTTACGTTTTTTCGGCTATTGCAAGGGCTAAGGCAAAAATATGTTGCGAAATTACAAAACACACCCTAGCCTCCAAGCGCGATGACGCCAATCAGCCCGATTGTGTGTCCCGCGCGGAACGAATGCTGGCGGGTGGAGGCTTGCTGGACCATGATCGATCTGACGGGCAAGCGGGTCGTGATCACCGGTGCCGCCGGAGGCGTCGGACAGGCGCTGGTCGACCGGTTCGCGCATTTGGGGGCGGCCGTTATCGCCTGCGATCTGCCGGGCGCCCGGTTCGATAGCGACATGATCGAGCAGGCCCATCTTTTCGATCTCACCGACCGGCAGGCGACCGGTGCGGCCGCCGAGGCGATCACGGCCTCGGGCGTTCCCGATTGCGTGGTTTCCAACGCCGGGTGGACGCGCGCCGAAACCTTCGCGCAGCTAACGCCCGGCCGATTCGATCACGAGATAACGCTCAATTTCCGCGGTGCGGCCGATCTGGCCTCTGCCTTCCTGCCGGCGATGCGCCAGCGGGCGAAACCGACCAGCTTCGTCTTCATCTCCTCGGTCAACGCGGTCTCCCATTTCGGCAATCCGGCCTATTCGGCCGCCAAGGCGGCGCTGAACGCATTTGCCCGGGCAATCGCCGTCGAGGAAGGCCGCAACGGCATCCGCGCCAATGTCGTCATGCCCGGCTCGATCCGGACAGCGGCTTGGGATCACAGGGCCGAGCGCGATCCGCAGGTGTTCGAGCGGGTTTCGGCGCTCTACCCGCTTGGTCGCATGGTAACCCCCGAAGAGGTCGCCAATGCCGCCGCCTTTCTGGCCTCGGACATGGCCAGCGGGATCACCGGGACGGCGCTGCCCGTCGATGGCGGCATAACCTCCGGCTGCATGCCGTTTGTCCGGGAACTGGAATGATGCCCAATCCCTGCGGCCCGCTTTCCACGATCTTTGAGGGCGGCGAACCGACCGGCCCCGAAATCCGCCCGTTCGACGGCGAAAGCGGCGTCAGGCTGTGACTGGCGGCGACCGCGGCAGGAATGCAAAGGCCCGCACCGGTCAGACCGTCGATATTGTCGGTCGCCTGCGCGACCGGCTGGCAAAGGGCAAGGACGCCGAAAGGCGCCTCGTCGAGCTGATCCTGGGCGATCCGCAGTTCGCTTCTCACGCCGCGATCGCCGAAATCGCCGAAAGGGCGGGCGTCAGCGAGCCGACGATCACGCGGCTTGCCCGTTCATTGGGCTTTGCCGGCACCCGCGAGATGCGTTTTCACCTCGCCCAGGCGCTGGCGATCGGCGGTGCCTACATGCGCCGTCCGCCGCCGCGTCCCGAGGAGACATCCCATCCCTTGAACCCGATCGCGTCGGTCGCCTCGGGCGCCCATGCCGCGCTCGACCTTTTGGCGATGGGCATCACCGAGGCTGACATCAATGCGGTGGCCGGGCGGCTTGCCGGCGCCGGTCAGATCCTCGTCTGCGGCACCGGCGGCAGTTCCTCGATGGCCGCGGTCGAACTGCAAAACCGCCTGTTCCGGCTCAGGCTCAAGGTAACGGCCCAGACCGACCCGCAATTGCAGCGGATGAATGCGTCCGTGCTCGCGCATGGTGATGCCATTGTGGGGTTTTCGATCTCGGGGCAGGCGCGGTCGGTGCATGATGCGCTGCTGATCGCGGGCCAGTACGGGGCGCATTGCATCGCGTTCACCGGAGCGGGCTCTCCGCTCGCCGAGGCGGCCGATACCGTGCTGCCGCTGACGTTTCGCGAGGACATGGATCTCTACAAACCGTCCTCGGGGCGCTATGCACTTCTGGCGGCCGTGGACATGGTGTCCATGGCCACCGCGCATGCGATCGGACCCGAGGCGATCGAGCCCTTGCGGCGGGTCCGCCAGAGCCTTGCCAGCCAGGACATCCGCAACCCTGAGCTGCCGATAGGGGACTGACCCGGTGCATATCAACGATCTCGACACGCCGACGCTCCTGATCGACCTCGATCGGGTCGAAGCCAATCTCAAACGGGCGCAGCACTATGCCGATGCGCACGGCCTGAAGATGCGCCCGCATATCAAGACGCACAAGCTGCCGCGTTTCGCCAAAAGGCAGGTCGAACTGGGCGCCCATGGCATTACGTGCCAGAAGCTGGGCGAGGCCGAGGTGATGGCCGATGCGGGTATCGGCGACATTCTGGTCACATACAATATCTTGGGCAATCGGAAACTCGAACGGCTGGCCGCGCTGCACCGTCGGGTCGCCATGTCGGTCGTCGCCGACAGCGCCGAGACCGTCGCCGGTTATGCGCACCGCTTCACCGATGCCGCCCACCCGCTGACCGTGCTGGTCGAATGCGATACGGGTGCCGGCCGCTGCGGCGTGCAGACGCCCCGTCAGGCGCTCAAACGCGCACTGGAGGTCGATGCCGCGCCGGGGTTGCGATTCGGTGGACTGATGACCTATCAGCCGGCGAACCGGATGGGCGCGGTCGATGACTGGCTGATCGGCGCGCGCGCGCTCCTGCATGCCGACGGGCTCGAACCGCACGTCGTCTCCGCCGGGGGCACGCCCGACATGTTGCGGATCGCAAACATCACGGCCGTCACCGAAATGCGACCGGGAACCTATATCTATTCGGACCGGATGCAGGTCGGCTGGGGGCATGGTTCCCTGGACGATTGCGCCATGACGGTGCTGGCGACGGTGGTCAGCCGGCCGACCGAGGCGCGCGCCGTCCTCGATGCGGGCTCCAAGGCGCTGGCCGCCGACACGCTCGCCGCGCCTGGCCACGGTCATATCGTCGAATATCCCGATGCGGTCATCGTCGGGTTGAGCGAGGAGCATGGCGTCGTCGACCTTTCCGCATCGGCCGAAAAGCCCACCATTGGCGAGAAGGTGCGGATCGTTCCCAATCACGCGTGCGTCGTCACCAATCTGTTCAACGAGGCAACGCTGACCCTCGGCCCGAGCGTGGAGGAGAGCGTTGCCGTCGTCGCGCGCGGGCTGATGCGATAGGCTTGGACGTTCGGTTCCGTCGTTTGGACCGATCGGAGACGGATGTCGCCATGTGGACCACCGATCAAGGTCAAGCAAGGACACGATCATGACCTACGACCAAAACCCCTTTGCCGCCGCCGACACCGATCGCCACTTTCTGTGGGAGATGCTGGTAAGGCGCGATATCGACGCCTTTTTGGCGCGCGACTGGTCGATGGTCGAGGACGACTTCGCAACGGACCGTTTCTTCGGAATGCACGGCCATTTCCTGTCGAACCCGGACGGCTGGCGGCTGGCCTTTCCCACGCTCGATGTCTATCGCGACGAATGGCTGCGCCAGGCCGAAGCCTCCGCCGGGACCGAATTCGCCGAACCGGTGCGCGATGCCTTGTTTCGCGTCACCAATCTGCGCGACATCGACGTCAATGGCGACCGCGCCGTGCTGCACAAGAAGTTCGACGGATCGATCGCCAGGGCGGACGGGACGGCCGATCGCGTCAACTGGCAGACGCTCTACTTCTGCCAGCGGATCGAGGGGCGGTGGAAGATCGCCGGGTTCATCGGCTACATGCCGTTTCCGTTGGCATGAGAACCGTGCGCCGGCGTCCAGCACGCCGTCTCGGCCGATCGGCACCGCGCTTCGGGCCGAAAAGTCAGGTGCGGGGCAGGGGCTCGTCCGTCAGCGCCCGATCATCATGAAGGCGGGGATGTCGTCGCCGAAACCGACCGACACGTCGTCGCCGGTGGCCTGGCGCTTCTTGCGGCGCCCTTTGCCGCCGCCGCGAACCTCGTCGTCATTGGCCGCTGCGACCGCCCGCCCCTTATCGACGGGCGCCTTGCCGGCGGCCTCGCCGCCTCCGCCCGCCCGCCGGTCATTGTCGTTGCGAATGCGGTCCCGCCGTCCCTTCCGGTCACGCTTGCGGCCCCTGGCCTCCCGAGCGTCTTCCTCGTCGCCATCATCTTCGGGCGCCGCCGTGACGCCCTCGACATAGTCGAGCGTCTTGGCGATCAGTTTTTCGACCGCTTCGAGATATTTCATCACGGTTCTGTCGACCAGCGTGAACGCCTTGCCCGAACGGCCGGCGCGACCGGTGCGTCCGATCCGGTGGACATAGTCCTCGGCGTGGATCGGAACGTCGAAATTGAACACATGGCTCACATCGGGAATATCCAGCCCGCGCGCGGCGACGTCGGATGCGACCAGAAGCTGGATCTTGTTGGCGCGGAACCCGTCGAGCATCCTGATTCGCGCATGCTGGTCCATGTCGCCATGCAGGGCGCCGACCGAGAAGCCGTGCTTTTCGAGGGATTTGTAGAGCGTTGCGACATCGCGCTTGCGGTTGCAGAAGATGATGCCGTTCTTGATGTCGCCCTGCGCGCGCAGAAGATCGCGCAGCGCGGCGCGCTTTTCGAAATCCTTGGCGCCGGTCTTCAAGAGCTTCTGCTCGACGGTCGCGGCCGTCGAGGAGGCGCGCGCCACCTCGATGCGCACCGGCGCGGACAGGAACTTGTCGGCCAGGCGGGCGATTTCCGGCGGCATGGTGGCCGAGAAGAACAGTGTCTGACGGGTGAACGGGATCAGGCCCGCGATCCGCTCGATATCCGGGATGAAGCCCATGTCGAGCATGCGATCGGCCTCGTCTATGACGAGGATCTCCACGCCGTTCAGCAGCAATTTGCCGCGCTCGGTATGGTCGAGCAGCCGGCCCGGCGTCGCGATGAGCACGTCCGCGCCGCGTTCGAGCTTGCGGTCCTGATCGTCGAACGAGACGCCGCCGATCAAAAGCGCCACCTGAAGCTTGTGGTTCTTGCCGTATTTGTGGAAGTTCTCATCGACCTGGGCGGCCAGTTCGCGCGTCGGCTCAAGGATCAGCGTGCGCGGCATGCGCGCGCGGGCACGGCCCCGTTCGAGCTTTGTGATCATCGGTAGCACGAAGGAGGCGGTCTTTCCCGTGCCCGTCTGGGCGATGCCCAAGACGTCCTTGCCGGCCACCACATGGGGTATGGCCTGCTCCTGGATAGGCGTCGGTTCGGTGTAGCCGGCGTCTTCGACGGCCTCGATCACCTTGGGTGACAAGGGAAGTTCGGCAAATGCGGCCAAGTCTCAGTTCCGTTGGGTTTACGGTTCGCGCCTGGTCCCTTTCGGACGGCGACATCGGCCCGCCGATAGGCAAATGCGGGCGCAATGTCAACCGAAACGCCCGGAAACGCGGGATCCGCCGCCCCTTTAAGGCATCAATTGTGGCCGAGAAGGGTGTTTCGGCGCAAAGAAGCGTGCCGGTCTTCTCACGCTTTCGGGCAAACCGTCGTTCCCCCGGCGCGTATCCACAAGGGGGCGCTAAACGGTTGCGCCCTTTTTCGGCTCAAACTGGGAGAAGACCCGATGAAAGCGATCAAGACCGCACTCGCCGCCATTGCCGCAACCGGACTGATGGTCGGCATGGCCACGGCCGGCGGCCACATGAAGGACATTGTCGACACCGCGGCGGGCAACGATGATTTCGAGACGCTGGTCGCCGCCGTGCAGGCGGCCGAACTCGTCGACACGCTCAAGGGCGAGGGGCCGTTCACCGTCTTCGCGCCGACCGATGCCGCCTTCGAGGCCATCGGCACGACCGTCGAGGAACTGCTCAAGCCCGAAAACAAGGACGCGCTGACGGCCGTCCTGACCTACCATGTGGTGCCCGGCAAGGTGATGTCGACCGATCTGACGGACGATGCCACGGTCGCCACGGTGCAGGGGCAGGACGTGACCATCGACCTGGACTATGGCCCGATGGTCAATGACGCCAATATCGTTACCGCCGACATCGAGGCCACGAACGGCGTGATCCACGTCATCGACAAGGTGATCGTGCCCGAAGGCGTCCTTTAACGCCGCTCACATGGGCTCATGCGGCTCGGAGCGCCCGTCCCGGCGCTTGGGTCCCTTTTGCCGGCGGTCTTCGGACCGCCGGCCTTCGTGCGCGCCTCAGTAGCGGAACTGCTCGGCGAGGATGCGTTCGTCCCAGGAATGGTTGGCGTCGAACAGGATCGTCGCTGTCGCCCCGCGCGCCTCGCGCACGCTCACGCGCCGGACCGACTTGACCTCGGTGTGGTCGGCGACCGCGTTGACGGGCCGCTTTTCGGCCTCAAGCACCTCGATATCGACGGTGACGCGGTTGGGCAGAAGCGCGCCGCGCCAG
>NZ_CFIFWG010000014.1:0-26889 GCF_984466335.1 Roseitalea sp.
CGCCTTGCCAGATCACAAAATCCCGGCGCTCAGACGATGCCAGCCAAAGACAAACCGCTCTAGCGAAGTGAACGGAAATAGCCGTTGAAATCGAAAGAACCTTCCCAGCGCCAGTTGCGCGTCGGCGAGCATGTGCGCCACGCGCTGACCGAGCTTTTGCAGCGCGGCGAGGTCGCCGACCCCGATCTCGACGGCGCGGTGCTCTCGGTCACCGAGGTGCGCATGTCGCCGGACCTGAAGATCGCCACCGCCTATGTGACGGCTTTCGGCCGCGACGACATGGCGCCGCTCGTCAAGGCGCTGGCCCGCAACGCCAGGTTCATTCGCGGCCGGCTGTCGCGCGAACTCGGCCAGATGAAGTTCATGCCCGAGTTCCGCTTCCGCGCCGACACCAGCTTCGACAATTTCCAGACGGTCGACTCCCTGCTCAAATCGCCCCATGTCGCCCGCGATCTGGACAGGGACGGCGAATAGTGCCGCGCCAGCGCAAGAAGAAGGGCCGTCCCGTTTCCGGCTGGCTGGTGCTCGACAAGCCGGCGGAACTGGGCTCCACCCAGGCCGTCTCGAAGGTCAAATGGCTCTACGGCGCGCAAAAGGCCGGCCACGCGGGCACGCTCGATCCGCTGGCCACGGGCATCCTGCCGATCGCGCTGGGCGAGGCGACCAAGACCGTTCCCTATGTCATGGAGGGCACCAAGGTCTACCGGTTCACCGTAAGCTGGGGCGCACAGACATCGACCGACGATCTGGAAGGCGAGGTCATCGCGCGATCCGGCGCGCTGCCCGGGCGCGAGGCCGTCGAGGCGCTGCTGCCCGCCTATGTCGGCGTGATCGAGCAGACGCCGCCGCAATATTCGGCCATAAAGGTCGACGGTGAGCGGGCCTATGCGCTGGCCCGCCAGGGCGAGAGCGCGGCGATCGCGCCGCGCGCCGTCGAGATCGACACGCTGGCCATCGCCGCCCACCACGGCGATACGACCGTCTTCGACATCGAGTGCGGCAAGGGCACCTATGTGCGCGCGCTCGCCCGCGACATGGGCCGCGATCTTGGCTGTTTCGGCCATGTGGCCGCGCTGCGCCGCACGATGGTCGAGCCATTTGGCGACAAGGACGCGGTGACGCTCGCCGCGCTGGACGCGGCCGCCGGTGCCGCCGGCGGGGACGCCGAGGCCCGTCACGCCGCGCTGGACGCGTTCCTGCTCGACACGGGCGAAGCCATGGACGGGTTTCCGCGCATCGATCTGGGCGACGAGCAGGCCGCCCGCATCCGGCTGGGCAACCCCGCCCTGATCCGTGGCCGCGACGCGCCGGTGGCCGAGGACGAGGTCTGCGCCTTCCATAGGGACCGCCTGCTGGCGATCGGCGAGGTCGCGCAAGGCGCCTTCCGGCCAAGGCGCGTCTTCAAGCTTTGAAACGGTGACAAGATTTCCGCGCCCGGCGATTGCAAACCTTCGGGCGCCGCGCCACCTTCGACACGAACAGTCCACGAACAGCCAATGTGCGGGAGCGCGCCAATGCTTGACAAGCGTCAGTTCTATATCGACGGCCGGTGGGTCGATCCGGCAACCCCCAACGATTTCGGCGTCCATGATCCGGCGAGCGAGGATGTGTGCGCCGTCATTTCGCTCGGATCGGCCACAGACGTGGACAGGGCCGTTGCCGCCGCCCGCGCCGCCTTTCCCGACTGGGCGACAACGCCCCTTGCCGAGCGCCGCGCGCTTCTGGAAAGGCTGGGCGCCCTCATGGACACGCGCATCGCCGATCTGGGCGCGGCGATCTCGCTTGAGATGGGCGCGCCGATCGATTTCGCCACCGGCGAACAGGCCGGCTGCGGGCCGTGGCATTTGAAGGGCTTTCTGGATGCGATGGACAAGTTCGCATGGGAGGAACCTTTTTCGGCGCGCGAGACCATCGTGCGCGAGCCGATCGGAGTGGTCGGTCTGATCACGCCCTGGAACTGGCCGGTCAACCAGATCGCGCTGAAGGTCGTTCCGGCGCTGGCGGCGGGCTGCGCCTGCGTGCTCAAACCATCCGAGATCGCGCCGCTGTCGGCCATGGTCTGGGCCGAACTGATGGACGAGGCGGGTTTCCCCAAGGGCGTGTTCAACCTCGTCAACGGCGATGGCGCGACGGTGGGCGAGGCCATGTCGAACCATCCGGGCATCGACATGATGAGCTTCACCGGTTCCACGCGCGCCGGCGGCGCTGTGATGCGCGGCGCGGCCGCCTCGATCAAGCGCGTGACGCTGGAGTTGGGCGGCAAGTCGCCCAACATCGTCTTCGCCGACGCCGACCTTGAAAAGGCGGTCAGGCTGGGTGTTGCCCACATGATGGAAAACACCGGCCAGTCCTGCAACGCGCCCTCGCGCATGATCGTCGAAAAGGATGTCTACGAGGAAGCGGTGGCGCTCGCCAGGAATGCGGCCGAAACAACCAAGGTGGGCAATCCGCGCGAAAAGGGCGACCATATCGGCCCGCTGTCCTCGGCCGCCCAGTTCGACAAGGTGCAGGGGCTTATCGAGGCCGGCATCGCCGAGGGCGCCCGGCTCGTCGCCGGCGGCGCCGGTCGTCCGGAAGGCTTCAACCGCGGCTGGTACGTCCGCCCGACCGTCTTCGCCGATGTCGACAACACCATGACGATCGCCCGCGAGGAAATTTTCGGCCCGGTGCTGGCGATGATCCCCTTTTCGGGCGACGAGGACGAAGCCATCGAAATCGCCAACGACACGCCTTACGGCCTTGCGGCCTATCTTTGGACGACGGACAAGGACAAGGGCGATCGCGTCGGCCGGCGGTTGCGAGCCGGCATGGTGCGGGTCAATGGCGCCGGGCTTTCAGCGGGCCATCCGTTCGGCGGCTACAAGCAGTCCGGCAATGGCCGCGAGGGCGGCACCTGGGGGCTTGAGGATTTCACCGAGGTGAAGGTGCTCAGTCAGCGATACTGACGCCATGAAACCCCGGATCAGGCCGGACGATCTGCGCGGGCCCGAGATCGCCGCGCTCCTGGCGCGGCACATGGACCATATGCGTGCCGTCACGCCGGCCGGCAGCGTCCATGCGCTCGACCTCGATGCGCTGCGCGTGCCGGAGATCAGCTTCTGGTCGGCCTGGGATGGAGACGATCTCGTCGGCTGCATCGCGCTCAAGGATCTGGGCGGCGGCCATGGCGAGATCAAGTCGGCCCATACGGTCGCCGAAAGGCGCGGCCATGGCATCGGCCGCGCGCTCGTTGCCCATTTGATGCAGGAGGCCAGGACACGCGGCATGACGCGGCTCAGCCTCGAAACCGGCATCACCGAACATTTCCGCGCCGCCCAGGAACTTTACCGTCGTTTCGGGTTCGAGGAGGGTGGTCCGTTCGGCGATTATGGCCCGGACCCGCATTCCTATTTCATGACCCGTGCATTGAAGGGAAAGTCTGCGTCAGGCGTCGATCGAGCCGGCTCTGTCTAAAATGTGCTCAGTCACTGTTTGGGCCATCGCTGGCGCCAGAATAACGCCCGGATGGCCGGCGGCGACATGGAGCCCGTCAATGTCGCCGATCGGTCCGGCCAACAGAGCGCCATCGCGTGTCCTTGGCCGCTGGCCAACACCGATGGACAAGAGCATGGCATCATCGAACCCGGTCATCGTTCGGTTCAAGGCTTGCAATTGTCGCTCTGCGAGCCCGGCGAGATTATCGTCCTCGGGCGGGCCAGCCGCGACGATCAGTGCCTTTGCATCCAGCGCCCGAACCTCCAGATTTGGACCTTGAACGATGTGGTTCAGGCGCGAGGCGTTGGAGGCTGAAAAACAGGTCAGAACGGCGGGCGATGTATAAAGTCCCGTCTCGATGCCTAGGGGCGCAAGCAGCGTTTGCGATTGTAGGCCCGCCGCCACGACCACGGTGTCGGCCCTTAGCGTTTCGCCGTTGGCGTCAACGCCGGCCACATGGCCCTTTTCGGTGAGGATTGATCGAACCGAGCAATTGAAGGACACGGCTGCGCCTTTGGCGTGGGCGGCATCCAGCAGGAGCCGTGCCGCGCGCTCGGGATGCAGCATGCGATGATCCGGCGCCCAGGCGGCAAGCGCCGGTGGCTCGCGCAGGGCGGGAACGAGCGTCGCGATCCGGCTTCGATCGATCGCCTCAATCCGTAAACCAAACGCGCTGTTGCCGGCAATCAGCGCTTCGGTGTCTGCCGGATCCCGGTCCCAGATGACCGCGCCGCGTTTGGCGCCCAGCAATCGCCCGCCCAATGCCGCGTCGAGCGCTTCAAACCGCACGATGGCGCCGCGCCTCAGCGCGTGAACGTCCCGGTCCTCGCTCGGATCGGCATTGAGCGTGTTGATCCAACCGAACGAGCGTCCTGTGACGCCGGGTGCGGCGGCCGGCGCAGCTTCGATCACGTGAACGCGGGCGCCGACGCGGGCGAGGTGATAGGCGGTCATGGCGCCGACAATGCCGGCGCCGATGACGATGATGGCGGGGTGACGGGAGATGTTGGGCATATCCATCGCACCGCTTTCAATGGGGTTGATGACCATCGGATGACACCGCGACCAGAGGGGCCTCAACCCTTGCCGAGAGGCCATATGAAAGGCTCTAGCCAAGTGAGCGGTTTTCCTCTATAGCCCGCGCCAGCGTGGCCGCGTTGGCGGCCGGCGCGCGACCCTCGCTGGACGACATCCCGGCACTGGGCGTCTTAATCCTCAAAGTCAAGAAAGGAAACCCGATGTCGATCACAGCCGAGCGCAAGGCCGAATTGATTCAGAAGTTCGCGACCAAGGCCGGCGACACCGGTTCGCCCGAGGTTCAGGTCGCCGTGCTCACCGAGCGGATCAACAATCTGACCGAGCACTTCAAGGGCCACAAGAAGGACAACCACTCCCGTCGCGGTCTTTTGAAGATGGTGTCCCAGCGCCGCAAGCTGCTCGACTATATCAAGGGCAAGGAAGAGGCACGCTACCGGACCCTGATCAAGGCGTTGGGCATCCGCCGCTGACCTTATATGATATGGCGCGCGCCGGCCGGCGCGCGCCCTTTCCCATTCAGGCGGGGGACGAACGCCTGGACCGGCCGGCGCGCATGCCGAAACGGGCAGCGCGCCGGCCACCAAACCGAGTTGGAGCCGCGGGGCAGGATTGCCGGCTGCTTGGCTGACCGGCGCGCGCAGCGCGCGCCCGACAAGCATCCCGTCGTCTTGCCCGGGCTCGGTTCGAGAACTGACCCATGGCGCGCTGGCCGAAAGCCGGCGGCGTGCCGCATACAAAGGACAAGACATGTTCGATCACCACAAAGTGGAACTGGAGTGGGGCGGTCGTCCGCTCACGCTCGAAACCGGCAAGATCGCCCGCCAGGCCGACGGCGCGGTTCTGGCCACCTATGGCGAGACCGTCGTGCTCGCCACCGTCGTCTCCGAAAAGACCGCGCGCGAGGGGCGCGACTTCTTTCCGCTGACCGTCAACTATCAGGAAAAGACGTTCGCGGCCGGCAAGATTCCGGGCGGTTTCTTCAAGCGCGAGGGCCGGCCCTCGGAGAAGGAAACGCTGACCTCGCGGCTGATCGACCGGCCCATCCGCCCGCTCTTTGCGCCGGGTTACAAGAACGAGACCCAGGTCGTGCTCACCGTGTTGCAGCACGATCTGGAAAACGATCCCGACATCGTCGCCATGATCGGCGCGTCGGCCGCGCTGACCCTTTCCGGCGTGCCCTTCATGGGGCCGATCGGGGCGGCGCGCGTCGGCTACATCAACGGTGAATATGTGCTCAACCCGCACATTGACGAGATGGACGAGACCGTGCTCGACTTGGTGGTCGCCGGTACTTCAGACGCCGTGCTCATGGTCGAATCCGAGGCCGGGGAGCTGGACGAGGAAACCATGCTCGGCGCCGTCATGTTCGGCCAGACCGCCTTCCAGCCGGTCATCAACGCGATCATCAAGCTGGCCGAAGTCGCCGCCAAGGAACCGCGCGATTTTGCGCCAGAGGATCTTTCCGAACTCGAAGCCACCATGGGCGGGCTGATCTCGGACGAACTGGCCGCGGCCTATTCGATCACCGACAAGGGCGCGCGCTACGCGGCGGTCGATGCGGCGATGAGGAAGGTGTTCGAGACGCTCCACCCCGAGGGCGCCGAGAACCCGGCCTGGAACCCCGAGCAGATCAAGTCGGTGTTCAAGGCGTTGCAGGCCACGGTGGTGCGCGGCAACATCCTGAAGACCAAAAAGCGCATCGACGGGCGCGATCTTGAGACCGTGCGCCCGATCGTCTCGGAAGTGGGCGTCTTCCCGCGCACGCACGGCTCGGCCGTCTTCACGCGCGGCGAGACGCAGGCGATGGTGGTCGCAACGCTCGGCACCGGCGAGGACGAGCAGTTCGTCGACGCGCTGACCGGCACCTACAAGGAAAACTTCCTGCTGCACTACAACTTCCCGCCCTATTCGGTCGGCGAGGCGGGGCGCATGGGCTCGCCCGGCCGCCGCGAGATCGGCCACGGCAAGCTCGCCTGGCGCGCCGTGCACCCGGTGCTGCCCGAGGGCGAGGACTTCCCCTACACGCTGCGCGTGGTCTCCGAGATCACCGAGTCCAACGGCTCGTCCTCGATGGCGACCGTCTGTGGCACCTCGCTGGCGCTGATGGATGCGGGTGTGCCGATCAAGGCGCCCGTCGCCGGCATCGCCATGGGCCTGATCCTGGAAGGCGAGGACTTCGCGGTCCTGTCCGACATTCTGGGCGACGAGGACCATCTGGGCGACATGGACTTCAAGGTGGCGGGCACTGCCGCCGGCATCACCTCGTTGCAGATGGACATCAAGATCGCCGGCATCACCGAGCAGATCATGAAGGTCGCCCTGTCGCAGGCCAAGGACGGCCGCGCCCATATTCTGGGCGAGATGGCCAACGCCCTGTCCGAGAGCCGCGCGGAACTGGGCGAGTTCGCCCCGCGCATCGAGGTGATGAACATCCCGGTCGACAAGATCCGCGACGTGATCGGCTCGGGCGGCAAGGTGATCCGCGAGATCGTCGAGAAGACCGGCGCCAAGATCAACATCGAGGACGACGGCACGATCAAGATCGCCTCGTCCTCGGGCAAGGAGATCGAAGCGGCCAAGCACTGGATCCACACCATCGTCGCCGAACCGGAAGTGGGCGAGATCTATCAGGGCACGGTCGTCAAGACCGCCGACTTCGGCGCCTTCGTCAACTTCTTCGGCCCCAAGGACGGCCTCGTCCACATCTCCCAGCTCGCGCCCGAGCGCGTCGGCAAGACCACCGATGTCGTCAAGGAAGGCGATAAGGTCTATGTCAAGCTGATGGGCTTTGACGAGCGCGGCAAGGTGCGCCTGTCGATGAAGGTCGTCGACCAGGAGACCGGCAAGGAGATCGAACGCAGGAAGAAGGAAGAGGCCGACGGCTGACGCCGGCCTTGCCCGAGGCGGCGCGGGGGCTGTGTTCCCCGCGTTTTCCTATCGAGGGACCAGCCCATGGACGGGGCGACAAAGACCCTCCTTGTCCCCTTTGAAACCGGTGCATTGTCGCTCCCGGAGGGCGACTGGGCATATCTGAACGCCCGTGCGCACCCCGATCTCACGCAGGCGTTCGCCGGTGCGTCGCTGGTCTGCGAACAGCCGATGCGCCCCGATTTCCTCGATCTGCGCCGCGCCGGCCTGACCGTCGTGCCCTCGCTGGCCGATGCGCCCGCCGGCCGTTTCGACGGCGTGATGGTCCTTCTGGGCAAGCATCGGCGTCTCAACGAGGTGCGGGTCGCGCGCGCTGCGCGCCTTGCCCGGCTTGGGGCGCCGGTGCTGGTCGTCGGCGACAAGGCGCTCGGCGCGGCAAGCGCCCGCAAATGGAGCGCGGGCCGCATCGCGCTCGACGGCTCGCTTGCCAAGCATCGCGCTCTCGCCTTCTGGTTCGGGGCCGACGCCCGGCCGTTCGGCGATGTCGCGCTGCCCCGGACCGAGCCCGCGCC
Organism: Roseitalea sp.; assembly: GCF_984466335.1. Taxonomy (NCBI): domain Bacteria; kingdom Pseudomonadati; phylum Pseudomonadota; class Alphaproteobacteria; order Hyphomicrobiales; family Ahrensiaceae; genus Roseitalea; species Roseitalea sp. The sequence goes on from NZ_CFIFWG010000014.1 coordinate 7,953, forward strand.
CGGCCTGTTCGCCGCGCCGGGCATGTTCTCGGCCGACCGGATTGATGCCGGCTCGGCGCTTCTTGCCGATTGCATCGACGAGACGATCGCGGGCGATGTCGCCGATCTCGGCGCCGGCTGGGGCTACCTGTCCGCGCAGGTCCTCAGGAAAGGAAGACCGGGCTCCCTGGCCCTGGTCGAGGCCCATCGGCCCGCGCTCGATGCGGCGATGGGCAATCTGGCCGCGCTTGCCGGCGAGGTCGCCGTCAATGGTCATTGGCTGGATATCGCTTGCGAACCGTTGCCCGGTCCGTTCGACTGGGTCGTCACGAACCCGCCCTTCCATGCGGGACGGACGGGCGACCCCCGGTTGGGGCAGCGCTTCATCGCGGCGGCCGCCCGCGCGCTCGGCCCCGATGGCCGGCTTCTTGTCGTCGCCAACCGGCACCTGCCATACGAACGCACGCTCGCCGGCATGTTCGCGGTCGCGCGGCAGGTGGCGCAAGGCGCCGGCTTCAAGGTGATTGAGGCGGCACGCCCGCGCGCCGGTGCGAGGGAGCCTCTCTATAAGGCTGCGGCGAGCGGCCGGTCTTCGAGCGGGCGCGACGGCGGCGTTTCTTCGGCTTCGTAGGGCGGCCGGACCTCGCCCGTGCGGCCCTTGATCGCCGGCAGCGGCATTGGCTTGCCGAACAGATAGCCCTGCATCACGGTGCAGCCGGCCGCCTTGAGCAGCACCATCTGTTCCCGGGTCTCGACGCCCTCGGCGACGACCTCCGCATTGATCGAATGCGCCATGCCGACGATCGAGGCCACCATGGCGCTGGCCGACGGGTCGCTTTCCCTGAGCCGGTCGACGAACGACTTGTCGATCTTGAGCGTGTTGAACTGCAGTTCGCTGAGCGTCGAAAGGTTCGAATAGCCCGTCCCGAAGTCGTCGATCGCAAGCGAGATGCCGATCTGGCGCAGGCTGTTGATGGCGCTGCGCACCTCGGCAAGGTCGCGAATGAGAAGCGTCTCTGTGACCTCGATCTCAAGCCGGTCCGGACGGGTTTCGGTTTCGGCGAGCAAGCGCCCAAGGTTGGCGACGAAGCCGTCGCGGTTGAACTGGGCCGGCGAAACGTTGACGGATAAGGTTATGTGCTCGGGCAGTTGCGCCAGGTCCTCGCACGCCTTGCGCAGAACGAAATTGCCGATCTGCTGGATCAAACCGCACTGCTCGGCGACCGGAATGAACTCCGATGGCGGGATCGAGCCTTTCTGGTGGTGGCTCCAGCGTAGCAGTGCCTCGTAGCCGAGCGTTTCGCCGGTCGCCGCCAGCACCTTGGGCTGATAGTGCAGCGTCAGCTCGTCGCGCAGCAGCGCGCCGTGCAGTTCCGCCTCGATCCAGTGGCGATAGGCCGCGATCTGGCTCATCTCGGGATGGTAGATCGACCAGGTGCCCCGGCCCGCCGCGCGCGAGGTCGACCGCGCCAGATTCGCATGGCGCAGGATACGTTCCAGCGACAGCTTGGTCTGGTGCAGCTCGGCGACACCGGCGTTCCAGTAGACCGAGTGGGGCGATTTGCCGATCCGAACCGGCAGGGAAAGAACGCCCAGGAGCGCATCGACGGCCGCCCGCAACTCGCGATCGTCGTGATTGACGCCGACCACGACGGTGAACTCGCCTCCGCTGGTGCGTGCGATAAGCCCCCCCTCGCCGACCACCCGGCGCAAGCGCTCGCCGAACACGCGCAGAAGCGAGTCGCCGGTATCGACGCCGTAAGCTTCGTTGAAATCGCGCAGCGTGTCGAAATCCAGGCTGATCAGGAAGCGGCGGTTCATGCGGCTGGGCATGCCGGCCTTGCCGAGATAGGCGTCCAGCGCATTGCCAAGGCCCTGGCGCGACAGGAGCGAGGTGACCGGATCGGTGTTGAGGATCGCCTCATAGGCCTGGCTGGTATCGTCGCCGCCGGCGAAATAGGCGTGCGCGCTGCCTGCTCCGGCCAGCGAGGCCAGCCCGAGCACGATGGCGCCGAAGGTGGCCGCCTCCTGATAGCTGCCCGGTGTCATGCCGGCCATGTCCATGGCCCACAGCGCCAGCATCGCGGCGCCTATCCCGCTTGAGAAGAGCGTGGCCGCGCGGACTATCCGGTTTCGTCTGGGTACGGTCTTGCGCTTCATGGGACCCTCGTCCCTGCGAACGTGGCACCAAATCCCTAAGAAGGGATGAAATGCGGGGCGGCCCGCCCATCTGGCGCGCGACGCTTTTGGCTACCGCTCGTCGGTGCGACGCAACTCGTCCGGCCGCGGCATGGAGACGATGTTGTAGCCGCTGTCGACATAGTGGATTTCACCCGTCACGCCGCTTGAAAGCGCGGACAGAAGGTAAAGGCCGGCGCCGCCGATATCGTCGAGATTGACGGGGCGGGCGAGCGGCGCGTTCTTCTGCTGGAAGTTGTACATCAGTCGGGCGTCGGACACGCCGGCGCCGGCGAGTGTTCTGACCGGGCCCGCCGAAAGGGCATTGACGCGGATGCCGTCAGCGCCGAAATCGGCGGCCATGTAGCGCACGCTCGCTTCGAGCGCCGCCTTGGTCACGCCCATCACATTATAATTGGGCATCACGCGGGTCGAGCCGCCATAGGTCAGCGTCAGCAGCGATGCGCCTGGATTGAGAAGACCCATCGCCTGCTGCGCCACTTCCGTGAACGAATACGCCGAGATAACCATCGTCCGCACGAAGTTCTCGCGCGTCGTGACGTCGACATAGCGGCCCTTGAGCTGGGAGCGGTCGGTAAAGCCGATCGCATGGACGATGAAGTCCAGCGCGCCCCATTCGTTGCGCAGCGTGTCGAACACGGCCGCGACCGTGCCGGTGTCCTCGACGTCGCAGGGCATGACGAGCGACGAGTTCACACGGGCGGCGAGCGGCTTGACGCGCTTGCCCAGTGCCTCGCCCTGATAGGTGAAGGCCAGTTCCGCGCCATGGGCCGAAAGCGTCCGCGCGATGCCCCAGGCGATGGAATGATCGTTGGCGACGCCCATGATCAGGCCGCGCTTTCCGGCCATCAATGCCGTCATGGCTGTCTCCCGCCCTGTGCCCGCCGGCGGTCTGGCTTTCCGGCGCGTGTCATTGTTCGCGGCGCTGGAAGGCCAGCGTCGCGTTGGTGCCGCCAAATCCGAACGAATTGGAGATCGCGATGTCGAAGGCGACATCGTCGATGCGGGCGCGCGCGATCGGCACGTCCTCGAACTTCGGATCGAGTTCGTCGATGTGCGCGCTCTCGCAGATAAAGCCGTTGTTCATCATCAAGAGCGTGTAGATCGCCTCCTGCACGCCCGTGGCGCCCAGCGAATGGCCGGTAAGCGACTTGGTCGAGGAGATGTGCGGCACACGTTCGCCGAACACGGTGCGGATCGCCTCGATCTCGCGTTCGTCGCCGACCGGCGTCGACGTGCCGTGGGTGTTGATGTAGGTCACCGCGCCCTCGGTCGTCGCAAGCGCCATCTTCATGCAGCGCGCCGCCCCTTCGCCGGAGGGCGCGACCATGTCGTAGCCGTCCGAGGTGGCGCCGTAGCCGACGATCTCGGCATATATCCTGGCGCCGCGCGCGATCGCGTGCTCACGCTCCTCAAGGACCAGGACGCCGGCGCCACCGGCAATGACGAAGCCGTCGCGCGAGGCGTCGTAGGCGCGCGATGCGCGCTCCGGCCTGTCATTGTGCTTGGTCGACATGGCGCCCATGGCGTCGAACAGGTTGGACATGGTCCAGTCCAGGTCCTCGCTGCCGCCGGCAAAGATCACATCCTGCTTGCCGAGCTGGATCAGTTCGTAGGCGTTGCCGATGCAATGGTTCGATGTCGCGCAGGCCGAGGAGATCGAATAGTTGACGCCGAGAATCCTGTAGGGCGTGGCCAGTGTCGCCGAGGCGGTCGACGACATGGCCTTGGGCACGGCGAACGGCCCGATCCGTTTCGGCGACGTGTTGGTCTGGGTCAGAAGCGCCGCCTCGAAGATCGTCCGGGTCGACGGGCCGCCCGAGCCCATGATGATGCCGGTGCGTTCGTTGGAGACCAGATCGTCGCCGAGCGCCGCGTCGGCGATCGCCTGGCGCATGGCCAGATGGTTCCACGCCGAGCCGCGCGCCAGAAAGCGCGCCTCGCGCCGGTCCAGCACCTCGAAGGGGTCGAGGGCCGGCTCGCCATGGACGTGGCACCTGAACCCCAGCTTCGCATAGTCGGCCGCGTGGCTTATGCCCGAACGGGCCTCGCGCAGGGAGGTCAGAACCTCGTCCGTATCGTTGCCGATGGACGAGACGATCCCCATGCCGGTGATGACGACGCGTTTCATATTCGGCTCCCGTTTCTCGTGCGTCAGGACTTGAACAGGCCGACGCGCAGGTCGCCGGCCTGATAGATGGTCTCGCCGTCGGCCTTGACCCATCCGTCCGCCATGCCGAGCACCAGCCGTCCGCGACGCACGCGCTTGAAGTCGACGCCATATTCGACGAGCCGGTTTTCCGGCGTCACCATGCCGGTGAACTTGACCTCCCCCGTCGAGATCGCCCGCCCCTTGCCCGGCTCGCCCAGCCAGCCCAGATAAAAACCCGTCAACTGCCACAGCGCATCGAGCCCCAGGCATCCGGGCATCACCGGATCGCCGATGAAGTGGCACCCGAAGAACCACAGATCCGGCCTGATGTCGAACGCGGCGCGGATGTGGCCCTTGTCATGCGCGCCGCCCGTTTCCGAAACATGGGTGATCCGGTCGAACATCAGCATGGGCGGTGCCGGCAGCTGCGCGTTGCCGGGGCCGAACAGGTCGCCGCGGGCGCAGGCGAGAATGTCCTCGCGGGTGTAGCTTGATTTCTGGTCGGCCATGCCTTGGGGAGATCTCCGATCGCTCGTTCCTGTCGGGACGCCGGCCCGATCCGACACCGGCGCCCTCGGGCGTGCTTGAAGGGCTCCCTACGCGTCCGGCCAAGCCGCCGCAAGTCCCGCAACGCTTGCTCCTATTGCGAAAGCGTGCCGTTGCGCATATACAGGATCGACCGGCGGCGACAGCGAAACCGGGCCGTCGGGGGGAATATGTGGGATTGATGATCGTGCGGCATCAAGGCTCTGAGACGGAAAAACACGAAACCCGTGACCTTCTCCAGGCCGCAGGATTGCGACCGACGCGGCAGCGCGTGGCGCTGGCCGCCATGCTTTTCGACGACCGGGACCGGCACATCGCGGCCGAGGATCTGCACCGGCAGGCCGTCGAGGCGGGCATCCCGGTCTCGCTGGCCACGGTCTACAACACGCTGCACCAGTTTACCGACGCCGGTCTGCTGCGCATCCTGGCGGTCGAGGGCCAGCGCACCTATTTCGACACCAACACGTCCGATCACCATCATTTCTTCTTCGAGGACACCGCCGAGGTGATGGACGTGCCCGAGGGCTGCGTGACCGTGAACAACCTTCCGGCTCCGCCCGAGGGGATGGAAATCACCAATGTGGATGTGGTGATCCGCCTGCGGCCGATCAGAAAGCGCGAGCGCGGCTGACGTATTGCGTCCGTGTCGGCCGCGGCATCGGCCGTCTCACTCGATGATTTCGTCCGGATAAGCACCCCATAGGTCGGCCTGCGCCGTGAATCCGCGCAATGTCCGGTCGCCGTGAAGCACGTCCAGTTCGCACCAGGCGCCGTCGCATCGCGTCACCCTGCCGATGACCCCCGGTTGCAGCATCGCGACCGCGTCCGCGCCCGCGCGCGGCTCGCGGTAAAGGGTGATCACGTTGCGGGCATCGCGCGCGTTGCGCCACGGCGTTGCGATCACGGTTCGGGTGCCCGACAGGAGCGAGCCGTGGATCCAGCCCGTATCGCCCGCCGAATCGCGGACGCGGCGCCAATTGTCGTATTCCTGGATGACTTCGAGCGGCAGGCCCGACCTCATATAGCGCCAGGCAACCGCATACTGCTTGCCCGGACCGACGCGCATATTCACCCGCTCTGCCTTCAGCGAGACGAAGCGGGGCAGGGGCAGCCCGCTGGGTCCGCGCGTGATCGAACTGGACGTCTGTGCCAGCGCTGCCTCGCCGGGCGCCGCGGCAATCAAGGCCAGCGCGACAAGCACAACCCAACGCATGTTCTCACCATCTTCCTGCGGGGCCGGACCGTCGAGCCTGCGTCGGCGCTTGCCATGCGCCGGCGGCGCCAAGACCCCTTTGCACCGGCGGGCGCGCTTGCTACACAGTGCGCGTCTGCCTGTTCGGCCTTGAACGTCGCATCCCTTGGTTAACAAGCCATGAAGCAGCGGCCTTGCCGGACGATCCGGCGCCGCCGGTTCCGAGCGGGTCGGGCTCGATGCGGAAGAAGGGTGCCTGCCTTGGACAAAAAGCCGCTCGTCGTGGTCACGCGTCGTCTGCCGGACCGGGTCGAGGCGCGCATGCGCGAACTGTTCGATGTCCGCCTCAACGCAGACGACCGGCCCTTCTGCCGCGATGATCTGGCAAAGGCCATGGCCGAGGCCGACGTGCTGGTACCGACCGTCACGGATCGGATCGACGCCTCGTTGATCGCCGGCGCGGGATCGCGCCTCGAACTGATCGCCAATTTCGGCAATGGCGTCGACAATATCGACATTGCCGCGGCGCACGCGCGCGGCCTTTACGTCACAAACACGCCCAACGTGCTGACCGAGGACACCGCCGACATGACGCTGGCGCTGATCCTTGCCGCGCCGCGCCGCATCGTCGAAGGCGCCGGCTATCTTCTGGGCGAGGATCGGTGGGATGGCTGGTCGCCGACCTGGATGCTCGGCCACCGCATTCACGGCAAGCGGCTCGGGATCGTCGGCATGGGGCGGATCGGGATCGCCGTCGCCCGGCGGGCCAGGGCGTTCGGGCTTGCCATCCACTATCACAACCGCAACCGGGCCGCCCCGGCGGTGGAGGCGGAGCTGGGCGCGACCTACTGGGAAAGCCTCGACCAGATGCTCGCCCATATGGACATCGTGTCGGTCAACTGTCCTTACACGCCGGCGACGTTCCACCTGCTGTCGGCGCGCCGGCTCCAACTGCTCCGGCCGACCGCGTTTCTGGTCAACACCGCTCGCGGCGAGATCATCGACGAGGACGCCATGATACGCCTTCTGGAGGATGGGCGGCTCGCCGGCGCCGGGCTCGACGTGTTCGAGCACGAGCCCAAGGTCGATGCGCGCCTGTGCCGGCTTGCCGAGCAGGGCCGCGTCGTACTGCTGCCGCATATGAGTTCGGCGACGGTCGAAAGCCGCATCGAGATGGGCGAGAAGGTGATCATCAACATCCGCATGGTGGCGAGCGGAGACCGCCCGCCGGACCGCGTGCTGCCCTCGATGGTATAGGGACGGTCTCCAGAGCGTTCTGTTATGAAAGCTTCCTGGCCTGTGTCCGCCACTCGCGCACCCGCTTCTGGCTGAACGGCATGCGTTCATCGATGCGCCGGATGTCGTCGTCGGTCAGCGCGGCGATCTGCGCGAACGTCGTAATGCCCTGCTCGTTGAGGCGGCGCTCGGCGACCGGCCCCATGCCGGTAATCTTGGTCAACTCGTCCTTCGTGCCGGCCGGCGCGGTGAAGAGCGTGCTTCCGGCCACGGGCCCGGCGGCCGCGCCATTGTCGTCGGATGCGCTTTCGTCCGCCGCCGTCCCGGCCTCTTTCCCCCCGTCGGCGGAGGCCGGCTCGTCCGGGGCGGCGCCGGATGCGGCCGCTGGCGCGGCGGGCGACGGCAAGGGGTGGCTTTCGGCGGGTTTCGCGCTCGTCCGGGGCTGCGGTGCGCGCACCAAGGGTTTGCCCGCCGCTTCATTGTCGTCCCGCAAAGACCCATCCAGCGCCTTTCGCGACAGATAAAGATAGATCCAGACCGCGATCGCAATCGCAAGAACGGTCAGGCAAATCATGAAGAACAGATACATGGGTCCTATCCTTTTTCGGCATTGTCGGCGCAATGACCAGCCGCCAGCGCCCGTCCCGGCTCTTAATTGCGTGCGGGACCCTGGCCGTCAAGCGCGCCTTCGATACCCCAGCGTCCGAAACCGCGCCGACAGCGCATCGTAAAGAACGAGCCGGCCGAACAGCGGCTCGCCGGCGCCCGTCAAGAGCTTGACGGCCTCGGCCGCCATCATGGAGCCGATCACGCCCGCCAGCGCGCCCAGAACGCCGGCCTCGGCGCAACTGGGCATGGCACCCGGCGGTGGCGCGGGGAACAGGTCGCGATAGCGCGGCCGGTTTTCCCCCTTCGCGTCGGTCAGGTGCGGGGCGAACACCGTCACCGATCCGTCGAACCGCTGGATCGCGCCGGAAACGAGCGGCACGGCCAGCCGTTCGGCGGTGTCGGCGGCGAGATATCGCGTGTCGAAATTGTCCGACCCGTCGACGATCACGTCATGTCCGCCCAGCCATGCGTCGGCATTGTCGGGCGCCAGGCGTTCGGGCCGGCGGTGCACGGATATGTGCGGGTTGAGCGCGGCAAGCCGCGCGGCGGCGCTGTCGGTCTTCGGCGCGCCGATGGCCCCTGTCGTATGCAGCGTCTGCCGCTGAAGGTTGGACAGGGACACCGTGTCATGGTCGATCACGGTGAGGCGGCCGACCCCGGCGGCCGCCAGGTATGTCAGAACGGGCGAGCCGAGCCCGCCTGCGCCGATCACCGCGACACGGCCGCCGGCAAGGGCCTGCTGTCCGCGCCCGCCGATCTCCGGCAGCACGATATGGCGCGCATAGCGCTCGATCTCGTCGGGCCCGAGGGTCCTGCTCTCAGTCATCGGCGGCGACCGCCCCGTCTTCGACGCGCAGATACTGGGCGCGCTCGCCCAGCGCGTCAAACAGCGACCGGTCGGTCCCGGTCATGAACGCCTGGCCGCCCAGCCCGTGCACCTTGTCGAACAGGGCGGCGCGGCGGCGCGGATCGAGATGAGCGGCGATCTCGTCGAGCAGGAGCAGCGGCGTCATGGCGCTGACCTGCGTCGCAAGGCGGGCATGGGCGAGCACCAGGCCGGTCAGCAGCGCCTTCTGCTCGCCGGTCGAGCATAGGCCCGCCCCGATCCCCTTTTGCGCGTGATGGACGCTCAGGTCGGCGCGGTGCGGGCCGGTCAGCGTGCGACCGGTCGCCCGGTCCCGATGCCGGTCGGCGGCCAGCGTGCAGGCCAGCGCCGCCTCCAGCTCGCCGGCGGGCATGCCGCGCGCGCGCTCGGCCTCCATCGCGCCCGACAGCGCGATCTGGGCGCGCGGAAAGGCGTCGTCCGCACCGGTCGCGGCGATCAGGTCGGACAGGAGCGTGACCAGCTCCTGGCGCGCGGCGATGATCGCGGTGCCAAGGGCCGCCAATTGCGCCTCGATCGCATCGAACATCGCATCGGCCTGCGGGCCGTTGCCCGTTTCGAGCAGCCGGTTGCGCTGCCGCATCGCCTGCTCATAGTCCCGCGCGCGCCGGCCATGGCCAGGGTCGATCGCCAGAACCATGCGGTCGACGAAGCGCCGCCGATCCGCGGCGGGGCCGGTGAAGAGGCCGTCCATGGCCGGCGTCAGCCACAGCACGCGCGCCAGATCCAAAAGTTCGTCGCCCGTGCGCGCATTGGTGCCATCGATGCGCACGCGCCGCCCGCGCGCGCCGTTCTCGGCGCCCGGTGCCCCCGCCGTGCCGGTGCCGACAGCGAACCTTTCGCCGTCGCGGTCAAGCCGGGCGAACACCGAAAAGCCGTCATCTGCGCCCTTGCGGGCCATGTCGGCCAGTTGAGCGCGCCTGAGGCCGCGTCCCGGCGACAGCAGCGACACCGCCTCGATCAGGTTGGTCTTGCCCGCCCCGTTGGGGCCGGTCAGCACGAGGTGGCGCCCGTCGAGATCGACAGCCATGCGCGCATAGTTCCGGAAGTCCGTGAGCGCGATCGATGCAAGGCGGACCTGCGTCGCCATGGCCGGTCACCGCCATCCGCCGGCGCCCGCCGGCGGGCGCTCACACGCGCATGGGCATGAGCACATAGAGCGCGTTCTTGTCCTCGGGGTCCTCGATCAGCGTCGGCGCGCCGGCGTCGGCGAAGGAGAACTTGACGTCGCTGCTGGTCAACTGGCTGGCGATGTCGAGCAGATAGCGCGCGTTGAAACCGATCTCCAGCGCATCGGCGTCATAGCCCGCCGGCAGTTCCTCGGTCGCCGAGCCGGAATCGGGATTGTTGACCGCCAGCGTCAGTTGCCCGTCGGCGATCGCCAGCTTGACCGCCCGGCCGCGTTCGGACGAAACGGTCGACACCCGGTCGACGGCCTCGGTGAAGACCTTGCGGTCGATCACCATGTCCTTGTCGTTGCCGGTCGGACTCACGCGCTCATAGTCGGGAAAGGTGCCGTCGATCAGCTTCGAGGTGAGCACCACCGAACCGATGGTCAGCCGGACCTTGCTGTCGGAGAGTTCTATCTGAACGGACACGTCCGGATCGTCGACCAGCTTCTGCACCTCGCCGACCGTCTTGCGCGGCACGATGGCGCCGGAAATGCTCTCGGCGCCGTCCGGCGCCTTGGTCTCGGCGCGGGCCAGCCGGTGGCCGTCGGTCGCCACCGCGCGCAGGGCGATGTCGCCGTCGCGCTCCGCCGTGTGCAGATAGATGCCGTTGAGATAGTAGCGCGTCTCCTCGGTCGAGATGGCGAACTGCGTGGCTTCGATCAGGCGGCGCAGCGTCTCGCTCTCAAGGCGGAACGTGTGCGCGAACTCGCCGGCGGCGAGCTGGGGAAAATCGGATTCGGGCAGGCATTGCAGCGTGAACTGCGACCGGCCGGTGACGACCGTCATGGTGGCGCCTTCGGGCTCGGTCGACAGCATCACCTCCGAACCGTCCGGCAGCTTGCGCACGATGTCGTACAGAAGATGGGCCGGCACCGTGGTGGCCCCGGCCTGCTCGACATGGGCCGCCACGGCCTCGTTGATTTCGAGGTCGAGATCGGTGGCGGTCATGGCAAGGCTTGCGCCGTCGGCCTTCAGAAGTACGTTTGACAGGATCGGGATGGTGTTGCGGCGCTCCACCACGCGATGCACATGATTGAGGGATTTCAGAAGGTTGGCTCGCTCAAGGGTCACGCGCATGGTCTGACGGAATCCGGCTTTTGCGTTCGAACTGTCCACCGGGGCGGCGGACATGGCGGTGGCGGGAACGGACGCGGCGCGCTCTGTCCGGCCGCCGCGATCGCCCGTCCCCCAGGATCGCGAATGTGGCCGCAAGACCACCGAAAAGCAAGACGGACGACCGGCGCGCGCACGCCGGCCGCCGCATTGATTGGGGAAAAACGAAGGCTGCTTGCGCGGTGTGCCCTATTCGCGGATCAGGCGGCGCAGCAGTTCGATTTCCTTGGCCAGTTTCGGATCGTCCTTGACGAGCTGCTCGACCTTGCGCACCGCGTGCAGGACGGTCGTGTGATCCTTGCCCCCGAACCGGCGGCCGATCTCGGGCAGGGAGCGCGGTGTCATCGTCTTGGACAGGAACATGGCGATCTGCCTGGGACGGACCACCGACCGGGTGCGCCTGTTCGACAGCAGTTCCGAGCGTGCGACATTGTAATGGTTGGCGACCGTCTTCTGTATGTCCTCGATGCGGATCTTCCTGTCGTCGTCCGGCCGTACCAGATGGCCCAGAATGTCGTCGACCCGGTCAAGGGCGATGTCCGGCTCGAAGGAGTGGCGGAAGACGAGCTGGTTGAACGCGCCTTCCAATTCCCGGAAGCTCGATGTGACCGTGCGCGCGACATGGGTCAGCACCTCGTCCGAGATATCGAGCGAGGTGTCGTCCCGGCGCGCATCCGCGAGCCGGCGCGTGAGCATGGCCAGGCGCATGTCGAAATCGGGCGCCTGGATTTCCAGGGCGACGCCGCCCTGCAGGCGCGAGCGCACGCGCGGGTCGAGCGATTCGAGTTCGGACGGCGGCCGGTCGGCGGCCACCACCACCTGCCGCGCGCTGTCGAGCAGCGTGTTGATCAGGTGGCAGAACTCGGACTGGATCTTCTCGCCCTGAAGGAACTGCATGTCGTCGATGATCAGAAGGTCGATCTCGTGCAGCGTTTCCTTGAGGCGCAGCGCGCTGTGATCGCGGATGGCGCTCGCAAAGCGCCACATGAAATATTCCGCGGTCAGATAGACGACGCGCTTGGAGGGGTCCTTGTCCTTTGCGGCATTGGCGACCGCTTGCAGCAGATGGGTCTTGCCCAGCCCGACATTGGAATGGAAGAACAAAGGGTTGAAGCGGACGGCGTTGGCCCCCTTCTCGACCGCTGCGCGCGCGGCGGCAAGGCAGACGCGGTTCGAGGGGCCTTCGACGAAATTGTGGAACGTGTAGCGGCTGTCGACGGGCGAGCCCAGCACGTCGCCGTCCTTGCCTGCATCCTCGCGTCCGCGCCCGCCGGCCTGCGCCCGATCGGTCTTGGCAAGCGCATTGGCCTTGGCGCGCTGCGCGCTTGCCTTGGCGGCGTCGGCCACCTTGCCGGCGCGCGCAGAGGCGGCCGAGGCACCGCGCGCCGCGCTTCGCACGATCACATCAACCTTCAGCACGTCCGCATCCTCGGCCTGCCAGAGCGCCAAGATGGTGTCGAGATAATGGTTGTTGATCCAGTTGCGCAGGAACGGCGTCGGAACCGAGAGCTGAACGACGGGACCGCCCGCCTCCTCCATTTCGAGGCGCTTGAACCAGCTTTGATAGACCTCGCCCCCCAGTTTCGCGCGCAGCTGTTGGCAAACCTTGTTGAACGTCCTGGCGCCCCTGGCTGCCTGTCGGGCCTCGGGCGCGCTGTCGGTGCCGTCATCTTCGGTTTTCTTGCTGTCCAATGTCTCGCCCCCTCCGATTGCCGCCTGATGCCGTTTGCCGGGCCGGCGCATCTCGGGTGTGGCCGCCCGCGCGGCCAAGAGACCTGTTCTTGCCGGCTGCGTCGTTGGGCGCGCAGCCCTTTCGACTTCCCCTCGCATGGTGATGTTCTCGCCTCCTGTTCTGCAACGGTCGGGCAGCGCGCCGAACCGCTTTGTCCTGCTTGCCTTGGCTTGCTTACCTGGTCCCGCTTGCCTGGTCCCGTTTGCCTTGGCCTTCTGCCTGAACGCCACCGTCCCGCCATCTTGTCATCCATATTGCCCTGGCGGCCGGCGCCAAACACAAACCATGTGCCGGTGGTGATCGTCCGTGTGTGTTTCGTGGTGTGCTTCGTGTGCTGCGTCCGGTCGGCTCCATGCCGCACGGCGCCGCACCGCCACCTCCTTTCGTGCCCGCGCGCAGGCAAACCGCGCCCGTTGCCGGAACCGCGAAATCCCGACACTTCGTGACCTTCGATCTCAACGTCTGATTTAACCCTGCCCCAGGGCGAACGAGTCAAACGCACACACAAGGCCCTGCAACCATTGGCCGTAATCGCCAATTCGGTCGGCTTTCCGATGTAGGAGCGTATGCCCGTTCAGTGGCCTGAAAGTAGCCCTATCCGAGCCCCGCAGACAAGGCCCGTTAAATGTATTTTTACGCTTGCGCGGACCCGAATCGCAGAACAAAAAGTGCTCGATTCCGGTCATGAAAAGATAAGCGTTTGGGATTCCACAGATTCTCTTCGGCGCTCGAAAATCGTCCGCCAGATGAAAAAACCCAAAAAAAATCGGTTGACTCGCAAGGGTCGGCGTGATCGCGACCGTGCGCGGTGGATATGTCTCTAAGATCTTGATAAGATTGAAAAAATTAGAGAGTATGCAGATCGGTGCCAAGGCGTGTGAGGCCGCGGCCATGCCCGCCCGCGCGGCAAGGAGCCGCTAAATCGTTGTCATCAAATGTGAAATCAACGATTAGCCGGGCAACAAAAAACCCGGCCTGAGCCGGGTTCCTCCATGTTCTGAGCCGGCGAACGGTTCAGCGGCCGATCGCGCTGACCCGCCGTGCCAGCCGCGAGACCTTCCGCGCTGCGGTGTTCTTGTGCATGACGCCCCTGGTCGCTGCACGCATAAGTTCGGGCTGTGCCGCCTTGAGAGCCGCATCCGCTGCCGCCTTGTCGCCCGCCGCGATGGCTTCTTCCACCTTGCGCACATAGGTGCGCACGCGCGAACGGCGCGCCATGTTGACGCTCGTGCGCGCGGCGATCTTGCGCGTTGCCTTCTTGGCAGACCTGGTATTGGCCATGCGTGCCTCTCTTGTTTGATCCGGGGACCGGAGCAGGGGCGCGGGATCATCGGAAGGACCGGTCCCCAAGCCCATGAACGACAATGGCGGCCAACGCGCCGCCAAGGTGGCGACCCTATAGTCGCAAAAGCCCCGGCAGTCAACGCCGCCGGACCGAAATCGCCACGCCCGAAGCCCAAATGTCGATACGGCCTATCGGTTGCGGAAGCCCGGTGTTCGTTTCTCGATGAAGGCGGACATGCCCTCGCTCTGGTCGTCGAGCGCGAAGGCTGCATGAAACAGCCGCCGTTCGAACCGCAGCCCCTCGGCGAGGCTGGTCTCGAAGGCGCGGTTGATCGCCTCCTTGGTCATCATGGAACTGGCCTGGGAGAAGGCGGCGATCTTCTGGGCCGCGCTGATCGCTTCCTCGATCAGTTCGGTGTCGGGCACGATGCGCGCCACCAGACCGCACCGCTCGGCCTCCTGGGCATCCATGTGCCGGCCCGTCAGGCACAGATCCATGGTCTTGGCCTTGCCGATGGAGCGCGCAAGACGCTGCGTGCCGCCCATGCCCGGCAGGATGCCCAGCGTGATTTCGGGCTGCCCGAACCGGGCGCTCTGGCCGGCGATGATGAAGTCGCACATGCAGGCCAATTCGCACCCGCCGCCGAGCGCAAAGCCGCTGACGGCGGCGATCATCGGCTTGGGAAATTGCGCCACGCGCTCCCAATCGCCGAGCGCGTCGCGCAGATAGGCGCCGGCGAACTCGAACGCCTGCATTTCCTTGACGTCGGCACCGGCGGCGAACGCCTTTTGCGAGCCGGTGATGACCGCCGCGCCGATCTTGGCGTCGTCGCGCAGGGCGTCGAGCGCGTCGGTCAACTCGCCCAGCAGCCTGGCGTTCAGAGCGTTGAGCGCCTTGGGCCGGTTGAGCGTGATCAGCGCGGCCTTGCCGCGCTTTTCGACGTTGATCGTGTCGTAGGCCATGCGCCGGGCTCCGTGGCTTGCTCCTTGCGGTCGGGCTATCTCTGGCACGAGGGGCAGTGGAATGTCGACCGCCCGGCCTGCGCGATCCGCCCGATGGCGGCTCGGCAACCCCTGTGGCGGCACGGCTCGCCCGCCCGTCCGTAGACGGCGAAACTGTGCTGGAAGTAGCCGAGCGATCCGTCGGCGCGGGCGTGGTCGCGCAAGGACGATCCGCCCGCCTCGATCGCATCGGCGATCACGGCCCTGATCGCGTCGGCCAGCGCCTCGCAGCGCGGCGTCGGCCGGCCGGTGCGCGCAACGATCGTGCCCGCCGCGCGCCGTGGCGACAGGCGCGCCCGCCAGAGCGCCTCGCAGGCATAGATGTTGCCCAGCCCGGCGATCAGGCGCTGGTCGAGCAGGGCCGCCTTGAGGCTGGTGCGCCTGCCCGCCAGGCGCAGCGCCAGCTGCGCGCCGTCGAGGGCGTTGCCCGTCGGCTCCAGCCCCAGCGCGCGCAGGAACCGGTTCTCGGCCAGCGTTTCGATCCGGTCGAGATCGACGAAGCCGAACCGGCGCGGGTCGTTGTAGATGACGGCGCGCGCCGCGCCGTCCGCGCCGGCCAGATGCAGGACCAGATGGTCGTGCGCCGCATCCTTGGAGCGGGCATGGTGGAATGCGCCCGGCGCCGTGTCGCCGTCCTCCTGTTCGATGCGCCAGGAGCCCGACATGCCCAGATGGCTGATCAGGACCGCGCCATCGTCGAAATGCATGGTCAGATATTTGGCGCGGCGGCCGATGGCCGTCACCATGCGGCCTTCCAGCGCCTCGCGCAGGCCCGCGGGCAGCGCAAACCGCAGGTCGGGACGGCGCAGTTCCAGCCGGTCGAGCCGCGCGCCTTCCATGGCCGGCGCAAGGCCGCGCCGAACCGTCTCAACCTCGGGAAGTTCAGGCATGGCCGTTCCGTCCGCCCAGGAACGATGCCCCGTCGGGGTCTGGCGGCAGGCCCAGATGGTCGGCGACGCTTTCGCCGATGTCGGCGAAGGTTGTGCGAATGCCGACCGCGCCGGGCGGCAGGCCGGGCCCCCAGCCCAGGATCGGCACGCGCTCGCGCGTATGGTCCGTGCCCGCCCAGGTCGGATCGCACCCATGGTCGGCCGTGATCACCAGCAGATCGCCCGGCCGCATCCTGGCCTTGACCTCCGGCAGATAGCGGTCGAACGCCTCAAGCGCCGCCGCATAGCCTGCAACGTCGCGGCGGTGGCCGTAGAGCATGTCGAAATCGACGAAATTGGCGAAGACGAGGTCGCCCTCGCCGGCCTCGTCCATCGCCGCCAGCATGGCCTTGCCGATCGCGGCGTTGCCGGACGCCTTGCGCACCTCGCTGACGCCCCGATGGGCGAAGATGTCGCCGATCTTGCCGACCGCGACGACCCGGCGCCCGGCGGCGACGGCGCGGTCCAGCAGGGTCGGCGCGGGCGGCGGCACCGAATAGTCGCGGCGGTTGCCGGTGCGCCGGAAGCGCGCCGCGTCCTCGCCGACGAAGGGCCTGGCGATCACACGTCCGATGTTGAGCGGGTCGACCAGATCGCGCACCGTCTCGCACAGCGCATAAAGCCGGTCCAGGCCGAACCGGTCTTCGTGCGCGGCGATCTGGAAGACCGAATCGGCCGAGGTGTAGAAGATCGGCTTTCCGGTCCGCACATGCTCTTCGCCCAGTTCGGCGATGATCTCGGTGCCCGAGGCGTGCCTATTGCCCAGCGACCCGCCAAGCGCCGCCCGCTCGCCGATCGCGCTGAGCAGTTCGGCCGGAAAGGCCGGCACCTGCTGCGGAAAATAGCCCCAGTCGAACAGGACCGGCACGCCGGCGATCTCCCAATGGCCCGACGGCGTGTCCTTGCCGCGCGATATTTCCTGGGCGGCGCCCCAGAGCCCCTCGACGGCCGCCGGCTTGAGGGCGCCGGCCCCATCGTGACCGGAGGCGAGCTCGACGGCGTTGAAAAGGCCGAGCGCGGCCAGGTTCGGCACGCGCAGCGGGCCGCTGCGGCCGGCATTGTCGGCCCTGCCCGCCGCCGCCGCCTCGACGATATGGCCGACCGTGTTGGCACCCTCGTCGCCGAACGCGCCGGCATCGGGCGCCCCGCCAATGCCAACCGAGTCGAGCACCGCGAGGAATGCACGCGCCATCTGCCTTACCTGGTCCCGTTGCGCCGCCGGCCCCGGCAAAATCCCTGTCGGTGTTTTCGTTCGCGGCCGACCCGCCATATAAGCATGGCGGCGGTCGAGGTCCATGAGGCCGATGATCGCCCGGTGATGGCACGCGCCCGCACGGTCGGGCGAGAAAGGGGCGCCGGATGCGCATGGTCGGTCTTGCTCTGCTTGCCGCGATCGTCGTTGCGCCGCAGGCCGCGCGCGCCGACTGGCGCACGGAAACCGGCGCCTTCCGCATCGGGCTGGTCGAGCGCGGCGACGGCGCCGTCTCGCCGGAGCGCTACGAGCCCTTCCGCGCCGCGGTCGGCGCGGCGATCGACATGCCCGTCGAGCTGCTGGTGCTGCCCAGCGCGCCGGCCCTGATCGACGCGCAGACCGGCGGCCGCGTCGACTATGCCGTGCTGTCGAGCCTGGGCTATGCGGCCGCGCAGGAGATGTGCGCCTGCCTGGTGCCGCTTGCCGCGCCACGCAGCGTGGGCGGCGCGACCGGCGTGCGATCGGTTCTGGTCGTCGACGCTGCGCGCGACCGCGCCGAGGACCTGGGTCCGGGGCCGGTCGGCTACGGTCCGGAAGGCTCCCTGACCGGCGACCTGGCCCCCCGGATCGCGTTCGTCCTCGATGGCGTTCCGCTGCACGAGGCGGGCTTCGACCTTGTCTTGCAGTCCAGCTTCGAGGCGGCGCGCGCGGCCTTTCTCGCCGGCGAACTGGCCGGGTTCTTCGCCTGGGATTATGGCGTCGCCGATGCGTCGGTGACCCTTGGCGGTGGCCTGGGCGCGGCGATGACCGCCGGCGCGCCGGCGCGCGGCGCGATCGTCTGGCGATCCGGTCACATCCCGTTCGGACCGCATGCGGTGCGCGACGGTGTGCCCGCGCAGGTGCGCACGGCCCTGCGCGACATGCTCGTTGCGCTCGATGCGGTGTCGCCCGATGCCTATGATGCGGTCTCGCCCTCGCTGGGCGGCGGTTTCGCGCCGGTCGACCATTCGGACTATGCGCTGGCGATGCGTCTTGTCAGAGCGCTCGCCGCGCCGCGCTGAGGCGCCGCATCGTCGGGCGCCGGCGCGCCCGCATGCCGCTATGCCCTCCGGCGCGTCCCGTCAGAACAGGTCCGCGTCGGCATCGTCCCCGAACATCGCGTTCACGCGCGCGCGCTCGCGGGTGGATTCGATCTCGGCCGGCGTCTGGTAGGCCCATTCGCAATAGGGATCGCACGACAGCGTCTCGACGATCGAGCGGCGATAGATGCGCACGGTCGAGAACTGGTCGCGCGTGACCGCGATCTGCTCGTCGAAGATCGGCGTTCCGCCCTGGTCGAGCACGACGATGTTGGTCCGCCCGAATGCCTGTCCGGTCAAAACGATCGTGTTGGCGTCGTGCACGGTCGCATCGGCGACGGCGGGGTTGCCGATGATCACCGTGGATGCCGGTTGCGACATCTTCAGAACGCGGGCCTGATTGAGGACGACCTCGATTGCCGCCGTGGTCTGCCGCTCGGCGGCGGGCGCGGGAGCCAGCGCGATGGCCGACAGGGACAGGGCGGCAAGGGCGGCGAGACGCAGCGCCATGGGCGGACTCCGGACGTGTGTTTCCGCAAATATACTGGGCGACAATCATGAACGAAGCATTAACCATGGCAAGGCCCCCGCGCGTTCCGTGCCCTCGCTTTTGGCGTTTTTAACGGTGCATTGACCAC
>NZ_CFIFWG010000015.1:0-26141 GCF_984466335.1 Roseitalea sp.
TAGACGGCTTCGGTCAGGTCCGAGCGTGTGACCGTTTTCTCCCCCATGAACCGTCTTTCCGCCAAGTAATGGACCCGCAACGGGCGGAAACGTACCGCCAAAGACCTTTTAAATCAAGCAAATACGCCGTCTTATGGCGGATCCTTCACCAGATTGCCGACGCAGCGCCCGTCAACACCGGCAACCGATGATCCGCACGGCGTTCACCAGCGCACGAGCAGCGCGCCCCAGGTGAAGCCACCGCCCATGGCCTCAAGCAGGACCAGGTCGCCGGGGCGGATGCGACCGTCCCGGACGGCCACCGACAGCGCCAGCGGAATGGACGCCGAGGAGGTGTTGGCGTGCCGGTCGACGGTGACGACGACCTTGTCTTCGGGGATGCCGAGCTTCCTGGCCGAGGCATCGATGATCCGGCGGTTGGCCTGATGTGGCACGAACCAGTCGATCTGCTCGGCGGTGATGCCGGCGGTGGCGAAGGATTGCTCGATCACGTCGGTGATCATGCCGACCGCATGCTTGAAGACCTCGCGACCCTCCATGCGCAGGTGCCCGGTGGTCTGGGTCGTCGACGGGCCGCCATCGACATAGAGCTTTTCCTTGTGCCGGCCATCGGAGCGCAGATGGGCGGCGAGGATGCCGGTGTCCGAGGTCAGCCCGTTGCCCTCGGCCTGCTCGACCACGACGGCGCCGGCGCCGTCGCCGAACAGCACGGCCGTGCGGCGGTCGGTCCAGTCGAGAATGCGCGAATAGGTCTCCGCGCCGATCACCAGCACGCGCCGGGCAAGCCCCGCCCGCACATGGGTGTCGGCCGTGGTCAGCGCGTAGATGAAGCCGGTGCAGACGGCCTGGATGTCGAAGGCCGCGCCATGATGCATGCCCAGGCGGCACTGAATGTCGACCGCCGTCGCCGGGAACGTGTTGTCGGGCGTCGAGGTCGCAACGATGATCAGGTCGATCGCATCGACATCGATGCCCGCATCGGCGAGCGCGGCGAGCGCGGCCGCCTCGCCCAGCGATGCCGTCGTCTCCCCGTCGCCGGCGACATGGCGCTGGAGGATGCCGGTGCGCTGGCGGATCCAGGCGTCCGAGGTTTCCAGCTTCTCTTCGAGTTCCGCGTTGGGCACGGCGCGCCGGGGCAGTGCGGCCCCGACGCCCGTTATGGCCGTTCTTATCATTGCGCGCCCTTTGCCGGGGTGTCGTCCACGAGGGCACCGTCAAGGCCCGCGCGGGCCGGCCCGTCGTGGAAATGCTGAAGGTCGTGGTCGATATGTTCGAGAAGCCGGTTGCGCACCATGTCGTAGGCCATGTCGACGGCCGCCGCAAAGCCCTCATGGTCGGTGCCGCCATGGCTCTTGACGACGATCCCGTTCAGGCCGAGGAAAACCCCGCCATTGACCTTGCGCGGGTCCATCTTGTCGTTGAGCCGGCGAAACGCGCCCCGCGCCAGCACATAGCCCAGGCGCGCAAGCCAGGTGCGGCTCATCGCCGAACGCAGATATTCGCCGATCTGCCGGGCCGTGCCCTCGGCGGTCTTGAGCGCGATGTTGCCGGAAAAACCCTCGGTGACGACGACGTCGACCGTGCCCTTGCCCAGATCGTCGCCCTCGACGAAACCGTGATATTGAAGCCCGTCGAGGCCGGCCTCGCGCAGAAGGCGGCCGGCTTCCTTGACCTCTTCCTGACCCTTGATCTCCTCGACACCGACATTGAGCAGGCCCACGGTCGGCCGCTCGACCTCGATCAGGGCCCGGGCCATGGCCGCGCCCATCACCGAAAAATCGACCAGTTGCAAGGCGTTGGCGCCGATCGTCGCGCCGACGTCGAGCACGATCGATTCGCCGCGCAGGGTCGGCCAGATGGCCGCGATGGCAGGCCGCTCGATATCGGCCATGGTGCGCAGGCAGAACCGCGCCATGGCCATCAGCGCGCCGGTGTTGCCGGCCGACACGCACACATCGGCCTCGCCCGCCTTGACCGCGTCGATCGCCTTCCACATGGACGATTTCCAGCGGCCGCTGCGCAGCGCCTGGCTGGGCTTGTCGTCCATGCGCACGGCGATCTCGCAGTCGACGACCGTGCTGGCCGCCCTCAGAGCGGGGTGATCGGCCAGAACGGGCTCGATCGCGGCGGCCCTGCCGAACAGCAGGAAACGCATCCGCGGATGGCGCTCAAGAGAGAGCGCCGCGCCCGGAAGGACCACGGAAGGGCCGTGATCGCCGCCCATCGCATCAATCGATACAGTGATCACCGTCAAATCGATCCTGTCTTCCTCGCACCGCTCATCGGGGCGCGCCCTGCCCGGCACGGTGGCGGCACCATAGCGATAACGGCCCGCCGCTCAACCGGCAATTTGCCGGATCTATCGGTCCGAACCGGCCTTCAGGGCGGCGAGCGCGGCAAAGGGGTTGCCGCCCGATTCGTCATGGCCGGGCGCCAAATCCGCCGGCACCGCGACGTCCGGCGTCCGGGGATAGGGGTCGAGCGCCAGGGCGAAGAACTGCTCGGCCACCGCGCCGACATCGAGCATGGGCGGCACGAAGGGCTCGGGCGTGTCCGGCCCTTCGGCATCGATGTCGATTTCGGTGCCGGCGCCCGGCTCATCGCACCCCAAGAGCGCCGGAACCTCAGGGACGAACAGGATCTCGAACGGCGCCTCGACCTCGGCCCTCAGCGGCTTAAGCGTGACGACGCAGCGCTGGGTGACCTGCGCGCGCACCGTGCCCGCGACGCGCACGCCGTCGCGCCGCCAGCGCCCGACATCGATCACGGCGACGAAACGCGCAACGGACACCAGGTCGTGGGCGTCGGCCAGGGCGGCGCGCCGGGCGGCGTCCGCCTCGACGGTTTCGGCCCGCCCGCCGGACGGCAGGGCGGAGACGTTCACCGGATGGCTGACCGGCGAAACGGGATCGTCCCGGCCCGCGCTCATGCCCGAACGTCGGCGAGGGGAAATGCGATCCGGCCCGACAAAAGCGCGGCGTCGTCCTGCCCGGCGAGCGCATCGGCGGTCGCGATCATGTAGCCGGCGAGCGCGGACGCATCGAGCGGGGCGGCATCGACGCCGGAGGCGATGTTGCGCGCGAGCGCTGCGGCCAGCGCCTCGCGGTCATCCCGGTCGATCGCCTCCCAATAGGGGCCCATGCGCCCGTAGAACATGCGCGCCAGCTTCTTCATGCGCTTGGGCACGCCGGCATCGCCGACGCCCAGTTCGCGAATGGAGTGGTCGACATCCTTGAAGAACTCGTCGAGCACGTCCTGCGCCAGCGCCTCAAGGCCCGGACCCGCCTTGCGCGTGCGACGCAGAAAAAGGATTAGGTGCAGGCCGAGCGCCTCATAGCGGCCCAGCGGCGTGTCCGGCACGCCCCACCGGGCATACAGAACCGGCTGCCGCGCGGCGGCGACAAGGTGCTCGAAGAGCCGGTCGACGATCGCCCGATTGGCGTTTTGCGCGCTTCGCCGAAACAGTGACACAATCATGCGCATATCCGTGGCCGAGGGACGATGCGCGGCCAGCGCCTTGCAAGCGGATGGCCGCTGGGGTACCGGAGCGGGCCAACGCGGCCGGCGGTCCGGCCAAGGAGATGAACGTCATGGCGCGAAATTTCAAGTCGATGCGGCCGGCGCCTGTCGGCGCGGCCGTTCTGGTCGCGGCCGCCTCGACGCTTGCGGGATGCAACGCGATCAACAATGAGCTCATCAATGTGGGCGAAGTGATGAACATGTCGGAGACGTTCCGGCAGGGTTATGTCGTCGACGAGCAGACGCTGGCGCTGGTGCCGCCCGGCTCAAGCCGCGAGCAGGTGCTGCTCGCGCTCGGCACGCCCACCACCACCAACACGCTCGACAATGAGGCGTTCTACTACATCTCGCAGACACGCCAGCGCCGCGCCCAGTTCCTGAAGCCGCGCCTTGTGGACCAGCGCGTTCTGGCGGTCTATTTCGACGATGAGAACAGGGTCGACCGCATCGCCGACTACGGCATGCAGGATGGCCGGGTGTTCGACTTCATCACGCGCACGACGCCCACCGGCGGCCGCGACCAGACCTTCCTGGCGCAGATCCTGACGGGCAGCCTCGGCGGGCCGTCGGCCGAGTCGGTGCTGGGCCGCTGAAGGCACGCTCCCTGCGGCCGAAAACACGCAACCCCGCGCGGAGCGATCCGCGCGGGGTTCTTCTTGAGGGGTCCGGCGCCGCTTACTGCGCGAGCACGGCCAGCAGCAGGAGCGCCACGATGTTGGTGATCTTGATCGCCGGGTTGACGGCGGGACCGGCGGTGTCCTTGTAGGGGTCGCCGACCGTGTCGCCGGTCACCGAGGCCTTGTGGGCTTCGGAGCCCTTTTCGTGCTTGACGCCGTCCTTGTCGACGAAGCCGTCCTCGAAGCTCTTCTTGGCATTGTCCCAGGCGCCGCCGCCCGAGGTCATCGAGATGGCGACGAACAGGCCGTTGACGATCACGCCGAGCAGCATGGCGCCGACGGCGGCGAAGGCCGATGCCTTGGAGCCGGAGATCAGCAGCACGCCGAAATAGACCACGATCGGCGCCAGCACCGGCAGCAGCGAGGGCACGATCATCTCGCGGATGGCCGCCCTGGTCAGCATGTCGACCGCGCGCGCATAGTCGGGCCGCTCGGTGCCTTCCATGATGCCGGGCTTTTCGCGGAACTGGCGCCGCACCTCCTCGACCACCGCGCCGCCGGCCCGGCCGACCGCCGTCATGGCGATGCCGCCGAACAGGTAGGGGATCAGGCCGCCGAACAGAAGGCCCGCCACCACATAGGGGTTGGACAGTTCGAACGAGATGTCGCCCAGATCGGCAAAGTAGCCGTAGGTGTCCGGGTTGGCGGCGAAATAGGCCAGATCGTTCGAATAGGCGGCGAACAGCACCAGCGCGCCCAGACCCGCAGAGCCGATCGCATACCCCTTGGTGACGGCCTTGGTGGTGTTGCCGACCGCATCGAGCGCATCGGTCGACTTGCGCACCTCGGGGTCGAGCTCGCTCATCTCGGCGATGCCGCCGGCATTGTCGGTGACCGGGCCGAAGGCGTCGAGCGCGACGATCATGCCGGCAAGGCCGAGCATGACGGTGACCGCGATGCCGATGCCGAACAGCCCGCCGAGCTGGAAGGTGGCGATGATGCCGGCAATGATGACGATCGCCGGCAGCGCCGTCGATTCCAGCGAGACCGCAAGGCCCTGGATGACGTTCGTGCCGTGGCCGGTCACCGAAGCCTGCGCGATCGAGTTGACCGGGCGCTTGTCGGTGCCGGTGTAATACTCGGTGATGATGACGATCAGACCGGTGACGATCAGGCCGACGATGCCGCACACGAACAGGTTCGCGCCGTTGATGGCCTGGCCGGCGACAATGCCGATCTCGCCCCAGCCGACGGTCAGCCACGTCGCCACCGCCAGGCTGAAGATCGTCAGGACGCCAGTGGCGATCAGGCCCTTGTAGAGCGCGCCCATGATCGAGCCGTTGGTGCCCAGGCGCACGAAGAAGGTGCCGACGATGGAGGTGATCAGGCACGCCGCGCCGATCGCGAGCGGATAGAGCATGACCATTGCCAGCACATCCGTGCCGGCAAAGAAGATCGCGGCCAGCACCATCGTGGCGACGACCGTGACCGCATAGGTCTCGAACAGGTCGGCCGCCATGCCGGCGCAGTCGCCGACATTGTCGCCGACATTGTCGGCGATGGTCGCCGGGTTGCGCGGATCGTCCTCGGGGATGCCGGCCTCGACCTTGCCGACGAGATCGCCGCCCACATCGGCGCCCTTGGTGAAGATGCCGCCGCCCAGGCGGGCGAAGATAGAGATCAGCGAGGCGCCGAAGCCGAGCGCGACCAGCGCGTCGATCACGGTGCGGCTCTCGGGGGCGTGGCCGATGACGACGGTCAGGACGTAATAGTAGATCGCAACGCCCAGAAGCGCCAGGCCAGCCACCAGCATGCCGGTGATCGCGCCCGACTTGAAGGCGATGTCGAGCCCGCCCGACAGCGAGTGGGCGGCCGCCTGGGCGGTGCGGACGTTGGCGCGCACCGAAACGAACATGCCGATATAGCCGGCAACGCCCGACAGGACCGCGCCGATCAGGAAGCCGATGGCCGCGGTCGCGCCCAGAAAAAGCCAGGTCGCCGCGCAGACGACGGCGCCGACAATGGCGATCGTCGTATATTGCCGGTTCAGATAGGCCTGCGCGCCCTCGCGGATGGCGCCGGCGATTTCCTGCATGCGGGCGTTGCCCTGATCGGCGGCGAGCACCGACCGGGTGGCCCAGACCGCATAGACGACGGAAAGCAGGCCGCAGCCAATGACGGCGAGAAGTATCATCGAATGTCCTCCTGACGGGTCCGTTCAGATCCCCCGACGAACCGTAGAACGCAACGGCAGGGCCGTCACGGCCCCGCATCGGCGCTGTCTATGCAAAATGGGTGTCGGGGGGTCAAGGCGGCCGGCGCCGTTTACCCCCATGGTTGAACGCGCGCGCACCGTTCAAGCTCCGCGCGCGGCGGCGTGCCGGTCATGCAGGACGAACGCGGCGAGCAAGGCCAAGCAGGCCAAGGCCACCGGAAGCAGGATCAGGTTCAGGGCGATCCAACCCGCCTGGGCCGTCTCGCCGAACCAGTTGAGCGTAACGCCGGACATCAGGGAGGCGAAGGCGACGGTGCCGAACAGGGCGAAATCGTGGACGCCCTGGACCTTGTTCTTCTCGGCCGCCGTGTAGGTGTCGGTGATCATCGCGGTCGCGCCGATGAAGCCGAAGTTCCAGCCGACGCCGAGCAGGATCAGCGCCAGCCAGAACTGCCAAAGCGCGATGCCCGAAAGGGCGACGAGGGCGCAGACGATCAGGATCGCAAGGCCGGCGGCGACCACGGCTTCCTTGCCGAAGCGGGCGATCAGATGGCCGGTGACGAAGCTGGGGGCGAACATGGCCATCACGTGCCAGGAAATGCCGAGCGTTGCCTGCTCGGCGGAAAAGCCGCAGCCGACCATGGCGAGCGGCGCGCCGGTCATCAGAAAGCTCATCAGGGCATAGGAGGTGACGCCGCAGGTGAACGCGACGAGAAAACGCGGCCGGGCGACGATCACGCCGAGCGCGCGTTCGGGCGCGGCCGGCGGCGCGCCGGCTCCGGCAGGCTCGGCATGGTCGGCGATCCTGAGCGTCGACAGGATCAGCGCGCCGAGAAGACCAAGGCCGATCACGGCGACAAAGGCGCCGGCGAACTCCACCGGGGCGAACAGGTTCTTGGTGTGGATCACGGCCTGCGGACCGATGATCGCCGCGAAGACGCCGCCGCCCAGCACCCAGGAGATGGCCTTGGGCTTGAACAGTTTCGGCGAGGCGTCGGCGGCGGCGAAACGGTATTGCTGAACGAAGGCGCCGCCGAGCCCGATCACCATCAGGCCCATGGCGAAAAGCCAGAAGCTGGTCTCGAACAGGCCGAGCGCGGCGATCGCGCCGCCAAGCGCGGTGACCGTCGCGCCCGACACGAAGCCGTTGCGGCGGCCGACCGCGCGCATCAGCATGGCCGCCGGCAGGGCGCCCAGCGCCACGCCGATGTTGAAGCCGGTGACCGGCAGCGTGGCGAGCGCCTTGTCGGCACCGAGAAGATGGTGGCCGGCGAGCCCGCCCAGCGAAATGGCGACCGGTGCGGCGGCGCCGACGACCGCCTGGGAGGCGGCGATGGTCAGCGTCGCGCGCTTGGCGTGCGCAAGATCGCAGAACGGCGAGGCGGCGGTTGCGACTGTCATGCGCCCTCCCCGGCGCCTTGGTGTTGCGTTTGCCGGCGCGCGATGCGGTCGAGCACGGCGTTGACCATGCGCGGCTCGTCGCCATCCTCGAAGAAGGCGTGCGCAATGTCCAGATATTCGCTTACAACGACGGCCGCAGGGACATCCTTGCGGTGAATCAACTCCCAGGCCCCGGCCCGCAGGACGGCCCGCAGCGTGCCGTCGAGCCGCGACAGCGGCCATTGATCGGTCAGCGATTCGCCGATGACCGGGTCGAGCCGCGCCTGCTCGGCCACCACACCGGACAGGATCGCCCGGAACCAGGCAGGATCGGCGTCGCGGTACCGGACGCCGTCGATCTCCTTTCCAAGCCGAAAGGTCTCGTATTCGGCGGCCGTTTCCAGAACCCCGGAGCCCGACATGTCCATCTGGTAGAGCGCCTGCACGGCGCCCAGGCGCGCCGCGCCGCGCTTGTTGGCAGCCCTGGTCCGGGACGTTTCGGCGTTCACTGCCGGCCGAGCCTGTCGCGCAGGGCGATCATGACAAGGGCGGCGCGGGCGGCCGCGCCGCCCTTGTCCTTGCGGCCACGATCGGCCCGCGCCCAGCCCTGCTCTTCATTCTCGACGGTCATGATCCCGTTGCCGATGGCCAGCGGGCCGGCGACGGCGAGATCGGTCAGCCCGCGCGCGGATTCGTTGCAGACGAGTTCGAAATGGTAGGTCTCGCCGCGAACGACCATGCCGAGCGCGACATAGCCGTCATAGGGCGTTTCGGCCGCCTCGGCGAAGGCAATCGCAGCGGGGATTTCGAGCGCGCCGGGCACCGTGACCACGTCATGGGTCGCATCCGCCGCATCGAGCGCGGCCTTCGCCCCGTCGAGCAGGGCGTCCGCCAGGTCCTCGTAAAAGCGCGCCTCGACGATCAGGATATGGGGCGAACGGGACCTCATCGGTGCGGGGCGCCTTCGGACTATTGCAGGGTCGGCGGTGCCCTACGCCTCTTTTTGCGCGGCCGCAAGCCGGTCGGCATAGTGGGCGACGTAACGCGCGATCGGATCGATCTCAAGGTTGACCCGGTCGCCGGCCGCGCGCCGCCCCCATGTCGTCGCGTCCAGCGAGTGGCGGATCAGCAGCACGTCGAACCAGTCGCCCCCGACGCCGTTGACGGTCAGCGACGTGCCGTCGAGGGCGACCGAGCCCTTGGGCGCGATGAAGCGCATGAGAGGGTCCGGCGCTTCGACGACGAAACGCACCGCATCGCCCTCCGGGCGGACTTCGACGATGGTCGCCATGGCGTCGACATGGCCGGAGACCATGTGCCCGCCATATTCGTCGCCGGCGCGCAGCGCGCGTTCGAGATTGACGGGCGTGCCGGCCCGCCAGTGGCCGGCGGTCGTCAGGCGCAGCGCCTCCTCCCACGCCTCGACCTCGAACCATGGCGCGTCGGCCCCCTCGCCCGGCAGCGCGACCACGGTCAGGCACACGCCGGCGCAGGCGATCGAGGCGCCGATCCCGATGGTGGCGGGATCGTAGCGGGTGGCCATGCGAAAGCGCTTTCCCCGCGGCAGGTCGGCGACCGCGATCACCGCGCCTATATCGGTGACGATGCCTGTGAACATCAGTCCTCGCGCTCCAGAAGCATGAACCGGTCCGGCCCATAGACCGCGCGGCGCGCCACGGCAAATCCGGCGGGAAGCGCCTTGCCCGAAAAAGGCGCCTCGATGCCCCCATCGCCGACGACCGCATCGCTTTCGAACAGCGCGATGCGGTCGACCAGCCCTTCGTCGAGGAAGGCGCCGGCCACCGTCGCGCCGCCCTCGACCATCACGCTCGCAACGCCGAGGGCGGCCAGGTCCTGCACCAGTTCGGGCAGCGCGATGCGGCCGTCCACGGCCTCGCCGGCGATCAGCCGTACACCGCGCCGGGCCAGCGCCCTCGCCCGGCCGGACAGCGGGTCGGCGACCACCGCGTGGACCGCAGGCCATGCCGCGCTCCGCGCCAGCTTCGAGGACAGGGGCAGGCGCGCCTGGCCGTCGAGCACGATCCGGCGCGGCGAACGGTCCTGCATCCCTTCGAGCCGGCAGGTCAGTTCGGGATCGTCTTCCAGCACGGTGCCGATGCCGACCAGGATCGCGTCATGCTCGGCGCGCATGAGGTGCGCCTGGGCGCGGGCCACAGGACCAGTGACGGCGAGCTGGCCGGCCCCTTTCCGGCCGATCATGGCGTCGGCCGAAACGGCCAGCTTCAGAGTCACTTGCGCGCGCTTCTTCAAAGACTGAATCAGGTAGGCGCCGAGCACGTCGCGCGCGCCGGCCCGATCGCGGTCGGCGATCACGTCGATGCCCGCCTGGCGCAGGATCGCATAGCCCTTGCCGGCGACCCGCTCGTCGGGATCGGACACGGCGGCGACCACCCGCGCGATGCCGGCGGCGACCAGCGCCTCGGCGCAAGGGGGCGTGCGGCCGTGATGGGCGCAGGGCTCCAGCGTGACATAGGCGGTGGCGCCGCGCGCCGCAGCGCCCGCCTCGTCGAGCGCGATCGTCTCGGCATGCGGGCGCCCACCGACGGCGGTGATGCCGCGCCCGACGATCGCGCCGTCCCGAACGATCAGCGTGGCGACGGAGGGGTTGGTGCCGGTGTGGCCAAGATGCCAGCGGCCCAAGCGCAGGGCCGCGTCCAGAAACCGCCTGTCATCCGCCGTCACGGCGCCCGTGTCACTCGGCGGCATCGGCGCGGGGGTCGGGGTCGGAACCGGCGATCTCGCCGAGCAGATCGGCGAAATCCTGCGGATCGCGGAAGTCCTTGTAGACCGAGGCGAAGCGCACGAAGGCCACCTCGTCCATGCGCTTGAGCGCCTCCATGACCATGGTGCCGATCCCGTCGGCATGGATGTCCTGCTCGCCGGAGCTTTCAAGCTGCCGGACGATGGCGGACACCGCCCGCTCGACCCGGTCGGGATCGACGGGGCGCTTGCGCAGCGCGACCTCGAAGGAGCGCGCCAGCTTGTCGCGGTCGAACGGCACCTTGCGGCCGCTCTTCTTGACGACGGACAGTTCGCGCAACTGCACGCGCTCGAACGTGGTGAACCGGCCGCCGCAATCGGCGCACACCCGGCGCCGGCGGATCACCGTGCCGTCCTCGGCCGGGCGGCTGTCTTTGACGGCGGTGTTTTCGGTGTGGCAGAACGGGCAGCGCACGCGCGCGGCTCCTCTCAGCTCAGATGCGGATAGATCGGGAACCGCCCCGTCAGTTGCAGAACCTCGGCCTTGACCGCTTGCTCGACGCCAGAGGCATCGCCCTCGTCGCCGGCCTGCGCCAGCCCCTCGACGACGCGGACGATCAGCCGGCCCACCTGCCGGAACTCGGCCGGACCGAAACCGCGCGTCGTCGCCGCCGGCGTGCCCAGCCGGATGCCGGACGTGATCGTCGGCTTTTGCGGATCGTCGGGAACGCCGTTCTTGTTGCAGGTGATGAAGGCGCGGCCGAGCGCGGCCTCGGCGGCCTTGCCGGTCACGCCCTTGGGGCGCAGGTCGACCAGCATCAGATGGGTGTCCGTGCCGCCCGAGACGATCTGCATGCCGCCCTCGGCCACCGTCTGCGACAGAACCTTGGCATTTTCGACCACCGCGCCGATATAGCTGCGATAGTCGGGCTGAAGCGCCTCGCCGAAGGCGACCGCCTTGGCCGCGATGACATGCATAAGCGGACCGCCCTGAAGGCCCGGAAAGACCGCCGAATTGATCTTCCTTGCGATGTCGGCGTCGTTCGTGAGCACCATGCCGCCGCGCGGGCCGCGCAGCGTCTTGTGGGTGGTCGTCGTCGCCACATGGGCGTGCGGGAACGGGCTCGGATGCGCGCCGGCCGCGACAAGCCCGGAAAAGTGCGCCATGTCGACCCACAGATGCGCGCCCACATGGTCGGCGATATCGCGGAAGCGGGCAAAATCGATCGCCCGCGAATAGGCCGAGCCGCCGGCGATGATCAGGCGGGGCCTGTGCTGCTCGGCAAGGGCTGCGACCTGCTCATAGTCGATCAGGCCGGTGTCCAGGTCGAGGCCGTACTGGACCGCGTTGAACCATTTGCCCGAAAGGTTCGGCCGGGCGCCGTGCGTCAGGTGGCCGCCCGCATCGAGGCTCATGCCCAGGACCGTGTCGCCGGGCGCGGCGAGCGCCAGCATCACCGCCTGGTTGGCCTGGCTGCCCGAATTGGGCTGGACGTTGGCGAAGCCACAGCCGAACAGCGCCCTGGCCCGCTCGATCGCCAGTTCCTCGGCGATGTCCACATATTGGCAGCCGCCATAATAGCGCCGGCCCGGATAGCCCTCGGCATATTTGTTGGTCATGACCGAGCCCTGCGCTTCCAGAACCGCCCGGCTGACGATGTTCTCGGAGGCGATCAGCTCGATTTCGTCGTTCTGGCGCCGCAGCTCCCTGCCGATCGCATCGGCGAGCTCGGGATCGCGCCCGGCAAGGTCGCGGGCGAAGAAGGCGTCTGAAAGATGCGGCGCGGCGGCGCTGTCGGTCGACATGGAGCGGTCCTCGGCATTGGGTTGACCCGGAAGCGGCGCCATACCATGGGCGCCGGTGCCTGTCATGCCCGGCGCCGGCCGCGGGCAAGCGCGCTCAGAGCGTCGTCGACGTCAACCGGAGTTCGTCGACGCCGTCGCGCCTGTAGATGTCGTCGCGGAAATGGACCGTGCCGCCATCGGCCGCCCAGGCCGAGACATAGACGAAATAGACGGGCACATGGACCTCGACCGGAATTTCGGTGTTCACGCCCGAGGCGACGACCCGCTCAAGCCGGGCGCGGTCCCAGCCGGGCGTCGATTCGAGCAGCCATAACGTCAGTTCCTGGATGTTGTGCACGCGCACGCAGCCCGACGATTCGAACCGCAGGAACCTGCCGAACAGGCTCTGCTGGGGCGTGTCGTGCATGTAGACCGCGTGCGGGTTGTGGAAGTTTATCTTGGTCGAGGACATGGCGTTGATCTTGCCCGGGTCCTGGCGGAAGCGCAGATCGACCGCCTCCTCGGTCGACCAGTCGACCAGTTCCGGCGGCACCTCGCTGCCCTGCGCGTCGAACAGGCGGATCTTGTTGCGCGTCAGGTAGGTGGGGTCCTGGCGCATCAGGGGAATGATGTCCCTGCGGATGATCGACCTGGGCGCGGTCCAGTAGGGGTTGAGGATGACCTCGTGGATGCGCGAGGACAGGATCGGCGTCTGGCGGTCGATCTTGCCGACGATCGCCTTGTGCCGCAGCGCGACCCGGCCGTCCTCGACCGCCTCGATCTGGGCGGCGGGAATGTTGACCATCACATAGCGGTCGCCCAGAAAGCCGGACATGGACCGCAGGCGCACCAGATTGGTTTCGAGCTGGCCGAGGCGGACCGGCGCGGAGACGTTGAGCGCGGCCAGCGTGTGGTTGCCGACGATGCCGTCGGCCGTCATGCCGTGGCGCACCTGATAGCGCTTGAGCGCGCCGTCCAGGAACGTGTCGAAGGTGGCGCTGTCGCCGGCGCTGCGCGGCAGGTCGCCCGAAACGACCAGGCGCCGGCGCAACCGGCGCACCGCATCGTCCTGAACGCCGACCCTGAGCGCGCGGGTCGCGTTGACGCGCGGCCACCCGCCCGAGGCGACGATCCGGCGGTAGCGATCGATCGCGCCTTCGACATGGAAGGCGGTCTCCTGGCTGAGAACCGGAACGCGCGTGTTGGCGACGGCGCTGACCCGCTGGCCGGCGGCGTCGAACTGGTCGTCCCAATGGCCCCGTTCCGACGATCGGAGGATCTCCGTGATCGTGGCCTGGGCGGCGGCGCTGCCCGTGGCGGCCGCCATCGCGCCCGCGCTGCCGGCCGCCTTCAGAAACGCCCGCCTGCTGGTTGATTTAAATCCGGTCATTGTCGATCCGCGTAATCCCGTCAGAACGCCCTGGGGTTTGGCTGACGCTGGAGTTCTAGCCCCGCCCGCTTAACAAATCGGAAACCATCGAGGTCGGTTTCCCGTTCCGTGAAAGGTGCGAGGCATGGAAGCATCGCTGATTGTGACATTCGCCATAAGCTGCTTGGCTTTCACAGGAATATGGCTGATTAATGTCATGACCGAGGACGCCGGCGTGATCGATTATTGCTGGGGTCCGGGCTTTTCGGTGATCGCGCTCGCGCATGCCGGGTTTCACGGCGTCGCAGGACCGCTGCACTGGGTCCTGCTCGGCGCGGTGCTGGTCTGGTCGATACGGCTGGCGGCGCATCTGATCCGGCGCCACCACGGATCGGCGCGCGAGGACGGCCGCTACCGGGCGATGCGCGATGCGGGCGGTCCGTCCTGGTGGTGGGCGAGCCTGTTCAAGGTCTTCCTGCTTCAGGCATCGCTGCTTTGGCTCATCGCCGCCCCCCTGCACGTGGCGTTCATCCCGAGCGAAGCCGCGCCGGTGTCCGTCGCGCTGTTCTGTGCGGGCATGGCGCTTTTCATGGCCGGGTTCGCGGTCGAGTGGATCGCCGACACGCAATTGTCCACGGGCAAGCGCGTCGCCGGTCAGGGGGCGCCGGAGACCGTCATGATCGCCGACGGGCTTTGGGCGGTCAGCCGGCATCCGAACTATCTGGGCGAGATCGTCCTGTGGTGGGGCCTGGGCATCGGCGCCTACGCCCTGTCGGGCAACCCGGTCGCGCTTGCCGGACCGGCCCTTCTGACCCTTGTGGTCCGAGGCGTGTCGCTGCCGCTGACCGAACAGCACATGCTGCGCACGCGCCCGTCCTATGCGGCCTACGTCCAAAGCGTGCCGGCCCTGATCGGCCTGCCGGGCCGGAGCCGGCGCACCTCGGCCACCGGCCACAAGCAGCCGGCCGAATGACGAACGGCAAGGCCGGCGAACCAAGGGCCAGGTGCGACCGCCCGGCCCCCGCCGCCAAGGAGACCGCGCCTCAAAGGCGGTAGAGGATCGTATCGTTCCAGAACCGGTCCAGGCGCTGCATGGCGCGGTTCATCTTCTGGAACTCCTCGGCGTTGATGCCGCCGACCGCCTCGATCGAGGAGATGTGGCGCTCATAGAGTTCGGCGACGACCTCGGCCACCTCCATGCCCTTGTCCGTCAGCGAGATGCGCACCGAGCGCTTGTCCGACTTGGACTTGATGTGATTGATGAAGCCTTCATGGGCCAGCTTCTTGACGTTGTAGGAAACGTTCGAGCCCAGATAGTAGCCGCGCGAACGCAACTCGCCCGCCGTCAGTTCGCTGTCGCCGATGTTGAACAAGAGGATCGCCTGAACGGCGTTGATGTCGTCGCGGCCCGAACGGTCGAACTCGTCCTTGACCACGTCCTGCAAGCGCCGGTGCAGGCGCTCCACGAGCTGAAGCGTCTCGTGGTAGAGACGCCGCAACGCGTCGGCGTCCGATTCGGCGCGCGGCGCGCCCAAAATGTTGGACTGGTTGATCATGACTGCCTCACATGTCTGGTCGGCGATGTGTCCCGCCTTTGTGAGGATCAGCCTAGTCAAAGCGCATAAAATACGACTTAAACGCAAGCGTTAACACGCCGTTACGCAACCGCTTGCTTAACGGAAGGTCAAGCGGCGGGGATGGTTTCGAGCTATCGGCGCCCGCGCCGCGTCAGGCGGGCGGAGCGCCGCTCGACCACCGTCGCAACGGCCACGACGACCAGGACCGTCAGCCCGATCATGCCGGCGGCGGCGATCCCGGGCCGGGCGGGAAAAGCCTGAGCGAACGGGCCGTGGGCGGCGATTTCGGCGCCGGTCGCTGCGACCCAGAGCACCACGCCCCAGCGCGAGACAAGCCAAAGACCGAGCGCCGCCGTCGGCATCAGGAGTGCCAAAACGGTATAGAGAATGCTGGCATGGACGGCGAGCAGGTCGAAGCGAAACGCGCCGTCGGCGACAAGGCCGGTCAGCTTGGCCCAGTAGAGAAGACCAGAGGCGAGCGCGAAGACGGCGATCAGCCGCATCAGCAGCTCGAAGAGCCGCTCGACCCTCCCCTTGCGCGCCCGTCCCAGCCCGGCTTCGAGCATCACCATCGCGACCGCCCCTTGAACCGCGCTTCGAACCGGCCTTGCCTAACGTAACGGTTTGCGAAAGGCAAAGCCCATTGTACATGCGACACCTTAACCGAGGTTGGAAGCGGCGGGAGCGGATTGGCCATGGCCCAGGACAAGGAGCGGCGCAGCGTCGACGAGATCACAGGTGGACGGCGCTTCCGGCGCATGCGCAAGGCCGACTGGGCCCGCCGCATGGTGCGCGCGAGCGCGCTGACGCCCGACGACCTGATCTGGCCGATCTTCATCATGGAGGGCGAGGACGGGGCAGAGCCGATCGGCGCGATGCCCGGCGTCGAGCGCTTCACGCCCGACCGCGCCGTCGAGGCCGCGCGGCAGGCGCACGCGCTCGGTATTCCCGCGGTGGCGACCTTCGCCAACATTGTCCGCGCGTGCAAGGACCGCACGGGCAGCCACGCGCTCGACGCCGACAACATCATCAACCGGGTCACCGCCGCGATCAAGGAGGCGGTTCCGCAGATCGGCGTGATCACCGATGCCGCGCTCGATCCCTTCACCGATCACGGTCATGACGGCGTGCTGCGCGACGGCGTCATCGTCAATGACGAGAGCGTCGACATCATCGCCCGCGCGGCGGTCCTTCAGGCGGACGCCGGCGCCGACATCATCGCCCCGTCGGACATGATGGACGGGCGGATCGGCGCGATCCGCCGGGCGCTGGACGCGGCCGGGCACCAGGAGGTGGCGATCATGTCCTATGCGGCCAAGTTCGCCTCGGCCTGCTACGGACCCTATCGGGAGGCGATCGGAACGGGCGGGCTGCTCAAGGGCGACAAGAAGACCTATTATGTCGATCCGGGCAATTCGGACGAGGCGGTGCGCGAGGCCGCCCAGGATCTCGACGAGGGCGCCGACATGGTGATGGTCAAGCCGGGCCTGCCCTATCTGGACATCTGCTACCGGATCAAGACCGAGCTTCAGGTGCCGGTGTTCGCCTATCAGGTCTCGGGCGAATATGCGATGATCGAGGCGGCCGCAGCCAATGGCTGGATCGAGGCGGACACGGTCGTGCTCGAAAAGCTCCTCGCCTTCAAGCGCGCCGGCTGCGACGGCATCCTGACTTATTTCGCGCCGCGCATCGCGCGGCTGCTGGCGGGCTGACCGCGCCCCGCCTTGAAAGACGGCGAGCCGACCGCCATGTCCCTGCCATGACGGACACGACGCACACCGCCGGTCCCGCCGCGGGCCGGTATGAGGACGAGCGCCTTTATGAAGGCGTCCGGACGCGCCGGATCCTCGCCTTCCTGATCGACTATGTGCTGGTCCTGGTGCTCGTGGCGATCGCCGTGCCGGTCGTCGCCCTCGTCGGGGTGGTGACGTTCGGGATCGGATGGCTGCTCTATGCGATCCTCACCCCGGCCGTCGCACTCGCCTATATCGCCGGGACCGTCGGCGGACCGAGGCAGGCGACGCTGGGCATGCGCGCCATGGACATCAGGCTCGAACGCTATGACGGCCAGCCGATCGACCCGATGACGGCGATCGTGCACGCGGTCCTGTTCTGGGCGGCGAACGCGATCCTGACGCCGCTCGTCCTGCTCGTCGGCCTGTTCACGCGCCACAAGCGGTTGCTGCACGACCTTGCGCTGGGCACGGTCGCGGTCAGGGCGGAACGGGACGGACCGCCGGCCGGCGGCGCCATCTGAGTGCTTGACCGGAAGCGCGGACATGCCATTGTTGTGATCCGCGCGCGCTGCGCCCAAGGGAGAAGAAGCGGCACCGGTCCATGACACGACACAGCGCCAAGGCGCCCCAGTTCTTCCTGACCTCGCCGGCCCCCTGCCCCTATCTGGAGGGGCAATTCGAGCGCAAGGTGTTCACCCATCTGGTCGGCGAGAAAGCCTCCGAGATGAACGACCTTTTGACGCTGGGCGGCTTCCGGCGCAGCCAGAACATCGCCTACCGGCCTGCCTGCGAAAGCTGCCGCGCCTGCGTGTCGGTGCGCATCCTGACCGACGAATTCACGCCGACGCGCTCGATGAAGCGGATCGCGCGGGGCAATGGCGACCTGATCGGGACCGAATACACGGCCGAACCCTCAAGCGAGCAATATTCGCTCTTTCGCCGCTATCTCGACGTCCGCCATTCGGGCGGCGGCATGAGCGACATGACCGTGCTCGACTATGCGATGATGGTCGAGGACACCCACGTCAAATCCAAGGTGATCGAATATCGCCGCCGGGGGCCGGACAGTTTCGCGACCGGGCGCGGCGAAGGGCCGCTGATCGCCGTCGCCCTGTCGGACAGGATGAGCGACGGCTATTCGATGGTCTATTCCTTCTTCGATCCGGCCGAGGACCACCGCTCGCTGGGCACCTTCATGATCCTCGATCATATCGAGCGCGCGCGGCGGCAGGGGTTCGCCCATGTCTATCTGGGCTACTGGGTCGCCGGCTCGCGCAAGATGGACTACAAGATCCGCTTCCGCCCGCAGGAACACCTGACCGGCAATGGCTGGGAACGCCATGAGGACTGACCCGGCTTGACGGCTTGTTTCGCAGTCCGCCAGGTGCGGCGATGACGTCCCATTCCAGGGGCCTGCTGCTGACCGCCGTCGGCGGCATCGCGCTCAGCTTCGACATACCGATGATCAAGCTGGGCGGCGGCGATGCCTGGTCGGCCATGCTGCTGCGGTCGGGAACGGCCTTTGTCGCCGCGCTCGTGATCTGGCAGGTCGCGCGGCGCCTGACCGGCCGGGACATCGCGCTGCTTCCGGGCCGCGCCGGACCGGTCATCGCCCTTCTCTACGGGCTGACGGTCGTCGCCTTCGTCATCGCGGTCAAGAACACGAGCGCGGCCAATGTCGCCTTCATCATCGCGTTCACGCCCGCCTTCACCGCGCTGATGAGCTGGCTGATGCTGAAGGAGCGTCCCTCGGCCGCGACGCTCGCGACGATCGCTGTGATGATGGGCGCGGTCGGCATCATCGTTTCGGACGGACTGCGCGCGGGCAGCCTGCTGGGCGACCTGTGCGCGCTGACCGCCTCGCTGCTCATCGCCGGCGTCATCACCCTTTCGCGCGCCAGCCGCGCCGATATGGGCTTTGCGCCGATGGTCGGCGGCATCGTGCCGGCGCTGCTGGCGGCGCTGGTGCTGGGCTGGCAGGGCGCGCCGGTGAGCGTCGACGCCGCGTTCTGGCATCTGTTCAACGGCGCGGTGCTGCTGCCCGTCGCCTATTGGTGCCTGGCGACGGGCCCGAAATACATCTCCGCGCCCGAGGTCTCCATGTTCTATCTGCTGGAAACCGTGCTCGCGCCGATCTGGGTCTGGCTGATCTTCACCGAGGCGCCGCGCGCTGCGGTGCTGGCCGGAGGCGCGGCGCTGGTCGGGGCGCTGGGCGCCCATGCGCTCTGGCAGCTTCGCGCCAATGGCCGGCGCGATCAGTCGTCGGCGACGAAGGCGCCGTGAACGTAAAGAAGCGGCGCTGCGGGTTCGGCCGCAAAGCCGACCACCCGGCCGATCAGGACGTTGTGGTCGCCGGCGCTCACGGCATCGGCGAGCGTGCAGTCGAACCAGGCGATCGCGCCGGAAACGCGCAGGCGTCCGCTGGGCAGCCGGCACGCATCGACGCCGTCGAACCGCGCATGCGGCGGCCCCTTGGTGAAGTGCCGGGCAAGCGCGCGCTGGCCCGCGCCGAGCACCGAGATCGTGTAGCCGCCGCCGTTCAGGAAGGCCGCGCGGCTGGCGCTTTCCTTGCGGATCGACCACAGAACCATGGCCGGTTCGAGCGAGACGGTGTTGAAGGAATTGCAGGTCATGGCGTGGTCGGCGCCCTCATGGCGCGTCGCAGCGATCGTC
Organism: Roseitalea sp.; assembly: GCF_984466335.1. NCBI lineage: Bacteria > Pseudomonadati > Pseudomonadota > Alphaproteobacteria > Hyphomicrobiales > Ahrensiaceae > Roseitalea > Roseitalea sp. The sequence continues at coordinate 19,593 of NZ_CFIFWG010000015.1, forward strand.
ACGCCGGTGGCGAAACAGCCCATGGCGCGCTTGAGTTCGGCCTGCTTGAGCGCGGTGAGGCTCAGATGGGCGTCGGCGTTCATCGGAATTCCTCTCAAGGCAGTTCGGCGCCTTCGGCAAGGGCCCACAACTCGAACCAGGTCTGGCGATCCATCGTCACGTTCAGGGCATCGGATATGTTCCCGATCCGGCCCAGGGAATTGGTGCCGACGACGGGCATGATGCCGGCGGGATGGGCCAGAAGCCAGGCGAGCGCGACCGCCTCGGCGGCAACGCCGGACGCCTCGGCAAGCTGGGTCAGGCGCGGCATGACGCGCTTGCCGACCTCGCTGCCGGGCATGAACAGTTCGCCCCCGCCCAGCGGCGACCAGGCCATCGGCGGCATCGCGTCCATCTGCGCCCTGGCGATCTGGCCGTTGGTGAAGGACGATCGGTTCAAAAGGCTGATCTCGATCTGGTTGGTCAGGAGCCGGTTCTTCATCGCCGATTGGAGCAGGTCGATGTCCCACGGCATGAAGTTCGACACGCCGACGCCCCTGACCTTGCCTTCGCCGATCAGCGCGTCCAGCACGGCGCCCGTCTCGTGATGGTCCATGAACGGGTCGGGCCGGTGGACCAGCAGCATGTCGATCGCCTCGACGCCAAGCCGATGCAGGGAATTGTCGACCGAATCGCGTATGTGGGCCGCCGAGGTGTCATAGTGCTTGACGCGCCGGCGCGGGAATTTGTCCGGCGAGACGAGCATGATGTCGCACTTGGTGATGATCTGCATCTTCCGCTTGAGCGCGCCATGGCCGTGCAGCGCCCGGCCGAACAGGGCCTCGCATTCATAGTCGCCATAGATGTCGGCGTGATCGAAGGTGGTGATGCCCTGGTCGAGACAGGCCTCGACCTTCTCGACGACATGGCTCGGCGAGCGGTCGTGATCGTCGGCCAGCCGCCACACACCGTAGATGAGCCGGCTCATGGGCGGCACGCCATGGCCGAAGTCGATGTAGTCCATCAGCGTCTTTCTCCAGCGCCCAGCGGGGTTGCCGGCGTTTCGAGGGGCACCCGCCCATAGACATGGGGCAGCGAGCAGGTTTGCAAGTGCGGCAAGACCTTCTGCCCGAAATTGACGCATTCATCCAGATGCGGATAGCCGGAGAAGATGAAGGCGCGGATGCCCATCTTGCCGTAGCGCTCGATCTTGTCCATGACCTGGTCGACCGAGCCGACGAGCGCGGCGCCGCAACCCGAGCGGGCGCGGCCAATCCCAGTCCAAAGGTGCGGCTCGACAAAGCCTTGCTCGTCGGACCTGTCGCGGTTCGCCGCTTGCAGCGAGACGCCGTAGGTCCTGGCGTCGAGGGCGCGGCCGCGGATCTCCTCGCCCTTGCCGTCATCGAGCCTGGAGACGAGTTCGTCGGCATATTCGCGCGCCTCGGCCTCGGTGTCGCGCACGACCATATGGACGCGCAGGCCGTAGTCGAGCACACGGCCGTGGGCCTCGGCCCGGGCATGGACCGTCCTCATGCGCTCGGCGAGCAGGGCCTCGGGCTCGGGCCACATCAGATAGACGTCGCAATGGCGGCCGCACAGTTCGACCGCGTCCGGCGAATAGCCGCCGAAGTAAAGAAGCGGGCCGCCGTTCTGCTGGTAGGGACGGACCGGATCGGTGTTCAGCCCCTTGAACCGGTAGATCTCGCCCTCATAGTCGATCGTATCGCGCGTCCAGGCCTGGCGCAGGATCTCCACCACCTCGGTCGAGCGGCGATAACGCAACGCGCTCGACGCCTCCTCGCCGGGCTGGTTGGAGGAGATCACGTTCAGCGTCAGCCGCCCCTTCATGACATGGTCGACGGTCGCCACCGCGCGCGCCAGCATGGCCGGATGCACCTCGCCGCAGCGGATCGCCGCCAGCATGTTGATCTTATCGGTCAGCGGCGCCATGGCGGAGACGAAGCTCCATGTGTCCTGGCCGACCTGGTAGGAGGACGGGCATAAAATGTTGCGGTAGCCGAGCCTGTCGGCGGTCCGCACGATCTCGCTGGTATGGTCGAAGGACGAGCGCAGGCCGCCGTCCGGCACGCCCAGATAGCGATAGTCGTCGGAACAGATCGGCGCGAACCAGGACACTTCGGCCGCATCCAGATCGGCGCTTCTTACCGGCACCACGGTCATGGCGATGGTCTCCCGAACCTGGGGGCACGCACGCATGACCCCGCTTGCGGCGCCTGCACACGCCGTTCCAAGCCACAGCTAGCATTGCGGCAGATATGTATCAATAGTGAATGAATTGAAGCGGTGACAGCGCTTTTTCCGCGCCCTAAGGTGGCCGCCATGCGGGAGGGCGAGCCGTGGCGGCACGTCGGGTCAAGGGCGGCGCGCTGCCGCTCTACATACAGATTTCGGAACTGCTCGCGCGCGAGATCGCCGCCGGCATCTGGCCGGACGGCGCCCGCCTGCCCACCGAGGTGGAGCTGGCGCGGGGCCTTGGCGTGGCGGTCGGCACCCTGCGCAAGGCGCTGGCCGATCTGGAGGGGCGCGGGCTGCTCGAACGCATCCAGGGTTCGGGCACCTATGTCCGGGCCAGGGCGCGCACGGGCGCGATCTACGAGTTCTTCCACCTCGAACTCAAGGACGGCGCGGGACTGCCGACGGCCGAAATCGTGTCGCTCGACCGGCTGCCGCATCCGGGATTTGCGCCGCGGTTCGGTGACGGACGGTCGACCGAGGCGTGGCGCATACGGCGCTTGCGCCATCTGGGCGACGTCCCCGCCGCCGTCGAGGAAATCTGGTTCGATGCGCGGCACGCGCCGGCGCTCGATGCGGCGGACATTCCCGAATCGCTGCACCTGTTCTACCGCGAGGCGCTTGGGTTCTGGATCGCCCGCGTCGAGGATCGCGTCTCCGTGGCGCCCTGCCCCGGTTTCGTGCCGGCCGGCACGCCCTTCAGGCCCGGCGCGCCGCTCGGCCATGTCGAGCGCGTCTCGTGGGGCAATGCCGACACGATCGAGGAATATTCGCGCAACTGGTTCGACCCGGCGAGCGTGGCCTATGTGGCGCGGTGGATATGAGCTTGTGCGTTTGTCCATGCTTTTGTATATACAGATCGGCGCGCGATGAGGATCGACGGCTTCGATTGGGACGCCGGCAACTGGCCCAAATGCGCCAAGCACGGGGTGAGCAGGGCGGAGATCGAGTTCGTTTTGCTCGCCGACCCGATGGTTCTGCCGGATCGGACGCCTGTGAGCACGGAGACGCGGTTCAACGCCGTTGGACGAGGCAGCAAGGGTCGCCACATCTTCGTGGTGTTTGTTCTGCGCGGGCGGCATGGACGACAATTGGCCCGGCCGATCAGCGCCCGGTATATGCACCGCAAGGAGATTGCCCGCTATGAGCAGCGACGCACCTCGTAAGCTCAAGATGTTCCCGCGATTTGCGTCCGATGAGGATGCCGAGCGTTTCGTCGATGAAACGGATTTGTCGGAGTATGATTTTTCGGACTTCAAGCCGATGCGCTTCGAACTCCGGCGCAAGGACAGGCAGGTCAATCTGCGCATGCCGCAAGACATGCTGGACGCGGTCAAGGCCCGCGCGAAGCAGCGCGATATCCCCTATCAGCGCTTCATCCGCGAGGCGATCGAAAAGGCGCTCGTCACCGGTTGACCCCGTCGCCGGAACACCGGGCCGGCATGGTCGCGCCGGACACCGGCGCGTTCACCGCGTCAGGTTCCGCGCCAGCCAGTCGTGCCAGCCTTCCTCGGTGCCGTTGAAGACGTTCAGGTCGATCTGCGTTTCGACGCCCTTTGCGGCCGTGCCCGTTCCCGAATACTGCCAGAAGGCGAACGGCCGGTTCGGATAGCGCGCGCGCGGATGGGCGGCCACCGAGCGCAGCCAGAAGGAATGGTCCTTGAACCGGCCCCGCAGATTGTCCTCGTAGAAATCGGGCGTCGTATAGATGATCGGCCTGACCCCGTAATGGGCCTCCAGCCGGTCCATGAAGACCTGCATCTTCCTGAGCACCGTCGCGCGGGGAGGCTTTGTCGGGCACGAGCGCTTGTTGCCGTACCACTCCACATCGATCACCGGCGGCAGGGCGCCCGGCTCCTTCGGCACGTGGCGGATGAACCAGTCGGCCTGTTCGGAGGCGGCGCGGCACCAGAAGAAGAAGTGATAGGCGCCGCGCGGAATGCCCGCCTTGTGGGTCTGCTCCCAATTGCGCCTGAACAGGCGGTCGACATGCCTGCCGCCCTCGGTCGCCTTGATGAAGGCGAAATTGGCCCCTTGCGACCTGAGCGCGGCCCAGTCGATCTCCTCTTGCCAGTGCGAGACATCGACACCGTGGACCGCGAACATGGCGGGCGAGGCGCGGCCGAAATCGACGGGCTTTGCGTCGCCGAAGCGGGGCGCATGGATCTGGCGGCGACTGCCGGCGCGCGACGGCTCGGCGGCGGGGCTTTCGGGCCGGGCCAGCGCGACCTTGAAGGGCGCGGCGACCGGCGCCTCCTCGATCGCGGGCGCGGTGCGCGCCAGGGCGGACGCGACGACCGGCGTCGCGGTGTCGGATGGAACATCGACCGAAGGAACGGGCGCGGGTGGCATGATGGAACCGGTGACCTCGCGCGAAGGCTGGGGCAGGTGAAGCACGTCGACGCCGGAAGAAGCCGTGCAACCGCCCGCCGCCACCGCCGAAAGCACGCAAAGACCGGCCGCGCCGAAAAGACCACGCATGAAAACGCTCTAACCCTTTGATTATAAGCATGTTCTTATCCGAAAACCGCATACACTTTTCGGAAACATGCTCCAGGTTCGAGGACGATTGCGGCGCCGGACGGCGGCGTACCGCAGCGACGTTACGGCCCAATTCCTGCCAAAGTGAGAATCGGGATGGTTAACCGGCCACCGGGCGCCCTATTCAGCGGCCGCGCGCGGTGCCGGAACCCTTGTCAACATCGCGCGCAGCGCGGCCGGCTTGAGCGGCTTGTTCAACAGATGCACGCTGGCGGCCGTCGTCTCCCCGCGCAGTTCGCCCGACCGGTCGGCGGTGACCAGAACGGCGGTGATCTCATTTTGATAACGCGCGCGCATGTCGGCGATCACCTCCATGCCCGTGCCGTCGTCCAGATGATAGTCGGCGATGATTACCTGCGGGTCGACGCCGTGGTCGTCGAGCGCGCGGGCCAGCATGTCGCGGCGCGGCGCGGCGATCACCGTGGCCCCCCAACCCGTCAGCAGCACGCTCATGCCCGACAGGATCGTTTCGTCATTGTCGATGCAGGCGATCGTCAGCCCGGTCAGGATGGCGCGGCGCGGGGCGGCGCTGACGGGCGCGGCGGCCGCAAGGGACGAGGCGACGGCGTCCACCGTCGGCACCGAGACCCGGAACACGGTGCCCCGGCCCGGCCGGGAGTCGAGCGTCACCTCAAGGCTCAGCACGCGCGAGATCCGGTCGACGATCGACAGGCCAAGCCCAAGGCCGCCGGCGATCCGCGCGCCGTCCGACAGGCGCTGGAACTCGTCGAAGACGCGCGCCACCTTGTCATGGGCGATCCCGATGCCGGTGTCGTGGATGGCGATCACCGCCTCGTCGCGATGGCGGCGCACGCCGATCAGCACGCGCCCCTCATGGGTGTATTTGATCGCGTTGGAAACCAGGTTCTGAAGGAGGCGGCGCAGGAGGTTGCGGTCGGTCTCGACGATCAGGCCGGTGCGCACGAGGCGGACGTCGAGCCCCTTTTCGCCGGCCATGGGCGCAAAGTCGGTTCGCACCTGTTCGAGCAGGTCGGCCAGGGGAAAGCGCGTCGGACTGGGCGTGAGTGCGCCCGCATCGAGCCTTGAGATATCGAGGACGGCGCCGATGATGTGCTCGACCGATTCGAGCGCGGAATCGATCTTGTGGGCGATCTCGCGGTTTGTCGCATCCGCCTGCCCGCCCATGCGCTCGACCAGCGAGGAGGTGTAGAGCCGCGCCGCGTTGAGCGGCTGCGAGATGTCGTGGCCGGCCGCCGCCAGAAAGCGCGTCTTGCCGATGTTGGCTTGCTCGGCCCGGCGCCGGGCGATCGCCAACTCCTCGTTGACCTCGGTCAGCTCGGCCGTGCGCGCCCGAACGCGCATCTCAAGGCTCTCCTTGGCGCGCTTGAGCGCCTCGTCGGCCTCGACCCGCCCGGTGATGTCGGTATAGGTGATCACGAGCCCGCCATCGGGCATCGGGTTGGAGCGGATTTCCAGGATGCGCCCGCTGCGGCCGAGCGGCAGTTGCCAGGCGCGGCGAAAGCGCGTGACATTCTCCACCAGCGCGCGCTCGGCCTCCACCGAAATCTGGCCGGCCTCGACCAGCGTGCCGGTGATCGACTTGAGCGGCATGCCGAAATTGCCCATCTCGGGCGGCAGGCCCAGAAGGCGCCGAAACTGCCCGTTCCAGTTGGTCAGCCGGTACTCGTCGTTGAACACCGAGATGCCCTGGTCCATCTGGTCGAGCGCCTTTTGCAGCAGATCGCGGTTCTGCTGAAGCGCCTCGGACGCATCGTCGAGCAGTCGGAGCAACTCCGCCGTCTGGTCGCGGATCTG
>NZ_CFIFWG010000016.1:0-26062 GCF_984466335.1 Roseitalea sp.
GGGGGTAAGGGTCCGTTTCATCCGACGCGCAGCCTCGCGATTTCACGGATGCCCCCGACCGATGTCAGAAGCGTGGGCGACTGGGAGGCGTGCCACAAAAGGCGCGCCTTTTCGCGCGGGACGCCGTGGCGCATCAGCGCCGCCACGATCGACACCATGCGCGCGTCCCGCAGGCGCCGGCGCTCCTCGTCGCCGATCCCCGCCCCCTCATGCCCGCTCACCAGCAGGTTCACGTCGCGGCCGTCCCCGACCAGTTCGGCGACCCTTTCGAGCGTGGCCGACGAGGCGGGGTCCGGCGCGTCCTCGCCGACGGCGAAGACGACCGCGAACTCGCCGCCGCTGGGCGCCGCGACCGGCGTTCGGGCATCGACCCGTTCGAGCGCGTGCAGGGCGGCGGCCTCGGCCTCGGGCTCGGCCTCCGGCGCGCCGCCGTCGTCGCGGGCGGCATAGGGCAGATCGAACGTGCCCGGCTCGGAGGGCGGCGGCAGCTTGGGCAGCGGTTCGGCGGCGGGCGCCGGGCGCGCGTTGGCGGCCTTGCGGACCGCGGCGGCGCCCGCCCCATCCCATTCGACCGGCCCCAGTTCGGCGGGCACGCACGCGCCCGGATCGACGCCGGCGACCGATGCGACCAGTTCCAGCACGCCCGCCTCGATCGCCGTGCGCACGCCCATTTGCAGCGGCTCCTGGTTCTTGGCGCCGATATTGACGTCGAACAGTTCGTTGCTGAAGAAGCGGAAGACGCCGAACCCGACCTCGTAGCCGGTCAGCTGCTTTTCGATGCTCACCGTGTCGTAGACCAGCAGCGTCTGCGAGCCGACGATGCGCAGGTCGACGGCGACGTTCATCGTGTAAAGCCGGACCTTGGGGCCGATATTGCTGACCGCGACCTCGCCGCCGCCCGACTGGATGTTGTAGTTGAGCTCGGTGATGCCGCCGACGATGAAGAAGTCGGACTGCCTGATCGTGCCGCCGTAATAGGGCTTCCAGGGCACGCCGGCCTTGCCGCCGGGCGCGTTGGGATCGTCGACCGAATGGTAGGTGCCGTCGCCGAGCTGGCGCCGGTCCATATAGACCAGTTCGGCCTCGGCGATGCGGGTGTCGAAGCGCTCGTGAAGGCGCACGCCCTTGCCGATCTTGCCGAGCGCCGAATAGGCCATCAGCGCGCCGCCCTGGGTGATCACGAAGCCCTCGTCCTGGCTCTGCTTGCCGGTGTAGTCCTTGACGTCGCCGACCGCGATGCCCAAGGGCGCGTCGCGCTGCGCCTTCAGCATGTCGCCGAAGCAGGCCAGCGGCCCGGTCATCGGCGTGACGCCGCTGCGCACCGGCGATGTGTGGATCACCGGAGCTTCCAGGGGATGGTGCCGCACCGATCCGATGTCGGCGGTGGCCGCGCAGGCGGAAAGGGCGGCCAGCGCGGTCAGGGCAACGGAGGCGCGCGCGACGCGCAGGGACGAAGCTTTATAGGTCATGTCCATCGCGCTTAGTTCAGGGGGCCGCTGACATTGGATTTGACGTCGCCGGCGACCGTGCTGCCGGTCATGTCGCAGGCCGTGCTGTCGTTGACGCTCGCATGCTGGTCGCCCGAATTGTCCTGCCGGTTGCTCAGATCCTGCCGGCTCGTGCCGGCATTGATCGGCCCGACGCTGGAGGATGTCCTGGAATCGGCGACGTCCGAGGACACCGCGCCGGAATTGTCCTGCGCGTTGCCCACGTCCGAGCCGCCGCCATTGGTGCTGTTGTCGGCGTCGTTGCCCGTCGCGTCCGAATCGATCGTCGACGTGCTGTCGACATCGGGCGAGTTGGCCAGCTGGGAGTTCACCGCCTCGTTCCCGGTGGCGTCGGCCGTGTTGGCGCAATTGACCTGCGTGCCGATGTTGGTGACGTTGTAATTGTTCACCGTCGTCGAAAAACCGTCGTAGAAGCCGCCCCTCTTGCGCTCGATCATGTCGAGCAGCAGCGCCTTGTTGGCCTTGTCCGCCGAGGTGTCGAACTGCCATGGGCGGCTCTCGATCCAGCCATTGGCCATGGCCGGCGAGAAGGCCGTCAGGGAAGGCGCGGCGGCGAGCGCCGTCGCGGCGAGCGCCGTGGCGAGACGGGATGGACGTATCATCCGAGATCATTCCGGGAATTGGTTGAAGGAAGAAGGTCGTTGGCCGCGCCGCCGCAATGGGGACGCGGCGCCGATGCGCCGGGACGAATACCGACATAGACCGCGCAGACCGCCGCTGCGCGCTCGGGCTCGGCGACACGCTGCGCGGCGCGCCGCCCGAACGGTGACGGTTTGGCGCGCCCGGCGGGGTCGAACTTGGCAGGACCGAACCTGGCAGGACCGAACTTGCGTTCAAGGCCACCCGCAAGGCCGCCCACGCCCGCCGGCGGAGCAGGAATCCCGACAGCGCCCGCCGCGCGCCGGCCGCCGAACAATGCCGCAAATCCGGCCCGGAACCCGGACAGGAACTCGGCCACGAATCCGGCCAAAGCGCCCGCGCGGACCGATGCGCCGCGCACCGTCACTGCAACCCCTCCCGCAGGACGGGGTCCCGGTCGATGCGGGCCAGGACGTACTGACGCACGAAATCGACCAGCATGTCCATGTCGTCCGTGCCCAGAAGGATGCGCGGCCCGCACCGCATGCGCAGCAGGAACAGGAAGTCACGCGACCTGCTTGGAATGATGATCGTCGCGAACTCGTCGATATCGAGGCACCGGGAAGAGCCCAGCGACCGCAACCGGCATGACGCCGCGAAATCCGCCATCGCGACGGCGGCGACAACCGCATCCCTCAGGTGCCGGGCGCGCCGATCCTGCCAATCCGGCAGCCTGACGACGTTCGATGCGTCCCCGGCATCGAAATCGCTATCGCCGCCGTCAGAGAGCGTATCCGCGTAACTGCACAAAGCGCACGTCCTCCCTCTCCGCCCGCCATCAATAAAACAGGGGCTCGCCACACGGTTTTCGTGCTGAAAGGCAAGTTATTTCTCTTAGAGAATTACGCGAATCAGGTATTTGTCCCAGAAAACATGCATTTTATAAATTCAATCTAAGATTGAATTTTATATTCATACAATCTATTGTTGCATATTCGATCTGAGAGCTTATCGACAAAAGGGACCCCTTCTGTCATACGGACTCAAGTGTGAATCATTAGTGTTCGCATTGTGTTGAAAACCAGGCAATTCACGCTCTCGTGGGGTGACGGAGAAGGCAGAAAAATCGGCAGTCAAAAGGGGTCCCTTTCGTCAAGATCCTCTCGGGACGTTTCAAACCGACGACTGCCGTGAATCCTCACCTTTGACTGGCATGCTTAACAAATGAAAAAGCTGGGTTATGCTCGCGTATCAACACATGAGCAGAATTTGTCAATGCAGATCAATGCCTTGAATGATATTGGCTGCGACAGTATATTTACGGACGAAGGCATATCGGGCCTGAGCACCGACCGCCCCGGACTGACGGCGGCATTGGCCGAGATAAGGCCGGGCGACATGCTGATCGTATGGCGCCTGGATCGCCTGGGACGCTCTTTGATTCACCTCGTGGAGATGATCAACGATCTCTCCCGGAGAGGCGTGGAATTCAAATCTCTTACGGAAAGCATCGATTCGAGCTCCGCCGGCGGGCGCCTCGTTTTTCACATGATGGCGGCTCTTGCCGAGTTCGAGCGCGCGCTGATCAGCGAGCGCACCCGCGCGGGAATGCTGGCCGTGCGGAAAAAGGGGCGCCATATCGGACGCCCGCCGGCATTGAGCAAGATCGAACGCGCTGCCGTGATATCGGCGGTCATCGAGAAGGGCGAGGACGTATCGACGGTCGCCGACCGCTACAATGTCCACAAGCGGACAATCCGCCGTGCCATCGACAACTATCTTTCACAAACATGACCGGAAGGCGCCGCGCCGGTTCGCCTCGCCCCGATCGGCGCCCGTCACCGGCTCATGGAGCGGCTGCGGCGCAGTCGGGCGCGCCTGGGCGACCCGCTCCGGGGGGTCGAGGTGCGCGGTCCGCTCTCATGGGTCCATCACCCGCGTCGGGCTCAGCGCGCGCGGGTCGGTGACGACCTCGATCAGGGTCGCCTTGTCCGCTTCGAGCGCGCGCCGCATGGCCGGGCCGAATTGCTTGGTTTCGGTGATGCGCGTCCCGTTCAGCCCATAGGCCCGGGCGAGCGCCGCGAAGTCGGGATTGGCGAGATCGGTGCCCGTGACGCGGCCGGGATAATGCATCTCCTGATGCATGCGGATCGTGCCGTACATGGAATTGTTGACGACGATGATGACGATGTTCAGCCCTTCCTGGGCGAGCGTGCCCAGCTCCTGGATCGTCATCTGCGCGCAGCCGTCGCCGGCGACGGCGATCACCGGCCTTTCGGGCGCGGCCAGCCGGGCGGCGATGGCGGCGGGCAGACCGTAGCCCATCGAACCCGAGGTCGGCGCCACCTGCGTCCTGTAGGCGCGATGGCGATGGAAGCGGTGCAGCCAGGCCGCATAATTGCCCGCGCCGTTGGTGACGATGGCATCGGCCGGCAGGCTCTCGCGCATCCAGACGACCGCCTCGCCCCAGTTGACGCCGCCGGGCACGGGCGTCGGCACGTCGGTCCAGTCCCGATAGGCGGCGTTGAGCCCGGCGGTCCAGCCGGCCCAGCGGGGCGCCGCCGGCGCGTCGAGCGCCTCGACGGCATCGAGAAAGGCCGCAACGCCGGAGCAGATCGGCAGCGCGGGCCGGTAGACATGGCCCAATTCGTCCGGTCCGGGATGCACATGGACGAGCGGTTGAGCCGGAACGGGGCTGTCGAACAAGGTGTAGCCGGACGTGGTGCAGTCGCCCAGCCGCGCGCCCAGCACGATGACGCAGTCGCTTTGCCCGATCGCCTCGGCCAGCGCCGGGTTGATGCCGAGGCCCGCATCGCCCGCATAGTTGAGATGGGTGTTGGGAAAGCGGTCCTGGGCGCGGAATGCGCATGAGACGGGCAAGGACCAGCGCTCGGCGAAGGCGACGAGCCGGTCGACGGCCGAAGCGTCCCAGCCCGGCCCGCCGGCGATGACCAACGGCCGGGCGGCATCGCGCAGCATCGCGCCAAGGCGCGCCATGGCGTCCGGGGCGGGATGGGTCCGCGCGAGCGGGGAGGCCGGCGCGGCGCGGACATCGGCCGTGCCCGACAGAACGTCCTCGGGCAGGGCCAGCACCACCGGTCCCGGCCGGCCGGATTGGGCGACCCAGAAGGCGCGCGCCAGATATTCGGGCAGGCGCGCGGTCTCGCCCACCTGCGCGGCCCATTTGGCCTGGTCGCCGAACATCGCCGCAACGTCCACTTCCTGGAACGCCTCGCGATCCAGGTGGGCGCGCGCCGCCTGCCCCATCAGCACGATCATCGGGGTCGAGTCCTGGGCGGCGACATGCACGCCCGCATAGGCGTTGGCCGCGCCCGGCCCGCGCGTGACGAGGCAGATGCCCGGGCGGCCCGTCATCTTGGCCCAGGCGTCGGCCATCATCGCCGCGCCGCCCTCCTGGCGGGCGACGGTCAGGCGGATGGACGGCGCCTCGTGCAACGCGTCGAGCACGGGCAGATAGCTTTCGCCGGGCACGCAGAAAGCCTGCGTGACGCCGTTGGCAATGAGCGCATCGACCACCAACTGCCCACCGGTCCTCGCCATCACGCCCTCCCGATCGCGTGTTTTCGACCGGTCCGGTGTGTGCGCTCAGCCCGATTTCGTCAAGGGCGAACGGGCGGCCGAACGGACGTCGAGTTCACGGCGTACCAGATCGACGAACGCTTCGCCGGCCACGTCCAGCGGGCCGCCATTGTCGAGCGTCACCGCCTCCGCCGCGCCGCGACAGACGGGCACCGACCGGTTGAGCCGCGCGGCGATCTCCGCCCCGGACTCGCGGCCCCGCGCGGCAAGGCGCCGGGCGATCACATCCGGCGCGGCGGTGATTTCGACGACCCGCACGCGCGCGAACCGGTCCGCGATCCGGCCGAGCGCCTTGCGCGATCCGTTCGCGACGGCGATGCCGCCCGCCTCGACATGGGCGAGAACCGAAGCCGGAAGACCGTAATGGAGGCCATGGGCCCGCCATGTCACACAGAAGGCGCCCTCGCCGTCGCGGCGCCGGAACTCGGCTTCGGTGACGCCGTCATGGTCCTCGCCGCCCGCATCGGCGGGACGGCTGATGACACGGCGCACGAACAGGACGCGGCCATCGCCAGCGAAGGCCCGCCGGGCATGGCCGATCACGCTGTCCTTGCCGGCGCCGCTGGGGCCGACGACCGCAAGCAGCACGCCGCGCCCGTCCGCACCCGCCATCAGGCGACCCGCCGGCCCTCGCGCCAGACCTGGCGCACCACGGGGATGCCCTCGTTGCGGCCCACGCGGACGAGATCGGCGCGCAATCCCGGCGCGAGCCGGCCCCGATCGGTCAAGCCGACCTGGCGGGCCGGATTGGCGGTGACCATGGCGATGGCCCGGGGCAGTTCGATATGGTCGACCGTTTCGGCCAGCACGAAGGGCGCGTAGATCAAAGAGAAGGGCACGTAATCGGACGACAAAACGTCAAGCACGCCGGCCTCGGCGAGATCGCGCGCGGCGATGTTGCCCGAATGGGACTTGCCGCGCACCACGTTCGGCGCGCCCATCAGGACCCCCATGCCCGCCTCGTGGCTGGCACGGGCGGCGACCATCGAGGTGGGGAATTCGGCGACGGTGACGTTGAACTGCCTGGCTTCGGCGACATGGTCGAGCGTGGCGTCGTCATGGCTGGCCACGGCAATGCCGCGCGCCGCGCAGATCGCGGCCAGCGCCTCGCGGTGCTTTTGCGCATAGATCGCCGATTCCATCTGCCGCCGCTCGCAGAAGGCGCGGAACTCCTCGTCGGACAGGCCGCGCTTGGTCTTGTAGTAAAGCTCGTACTGGTCGAGGGTCTGGAACTGGCGCTGACCGGGCGCATGGTCCATCAGCGAGATCAGACCGACGCTCTCATCGTCCTCGAACTCGGCGAAATGATCCAAGACGTTGGACGCCGAAACCTCGCAGCGCAGGTGGATGCGGTGCTCGGCGCGCAGGCGGCCCTCGGACTGGGCCGCCACGATGGCGTCCGACATGGCGCGCATCTCGCCCTGCTCGAAGCCCTCCTCTTCGTCCGACCCAAGGCGCAGGCAGTCGAACACGGTGGTGATGCCGGAGGCGGCGATCTGGGAATCGTGGCTCTGGATGGCGGCGGTCAGCGGCCAGCGCACGCCCGGCCGCGGCGCATAATGCTGTTCGAGATGGTCGGTGTGCAGTTCGATCAGGCCCGGCACGATATAGTCGCCCTGCATATCCTCGCCGGAGGCGGCCGAGCCGTCGTCGATATCGGCGATGGCGCCGCCTTCGATGACGATTGTGCCGTGGACGATGTCGTCCTCCAGCACGAGGCGGGCATTGGTCAATACGGTCTGCGGCGACATGGGTGCGCTCTTATCGTGATGGATCGGGAATCGCAGGCTATGCTGCTGGCGCTTCTATGCGCATCTTATATGTCGATTGCGTGACCGAATATGCAGCGCCGCCTATCGCGCCTGCCGGCCGATCAGCCGCGAGCGCAGCGCATCGGAGATGTTGTCGAACACGAACACGACGATCAGGATCAGGATGACCATGTAGGCGACGTTCTCCCAGTCCTGGTTGGTGCGCATCGCCTCCCACAGCTTCAGGCCGATGCCGCCGGCGCCGACCGCACCGATGATGGTGGCCGAACGGATGTTGGACTCCCAGAAATAAAGCGCCTGGCTGGCGAAGATCGGCAGCACCTGCGGGACGACGCCGTAGCGCTGCACCTCGGCGGGACGGGCACCGACCGAGCGCACGCCCTCGCGCTGCTTGTCGTCGATGTTTTCCAGCGCTTCCGAATAGAGCTTGCCGAGCGTGCCCGTGTCGGTGAAGAAGATCGCCGAGATGCCGGCCAGCGGACCTGGGCCGAAGGCGCGGGTGAAGAACAGCGCCCAGATCAGCATGTCCACCGAGCGCAGGAAGTCGAAGAAGCGCTTGAGGATCTGGTTGACGAACCGGTTGGGCGTGATGTTGCGGGCCGCGGCGAACGACAGCGGAAAGGCGATGAAGACCGCGAACAGCGTGCCGACGAAGGCCATCACGATGGTCTGGAGCAGCTTGATCCACACATCGCCATGCTGCCACTCGGCATTGTAGACGATGTTCTCCCACATGATGCCGAAATTGGACCGGCCCTCCTCGATCGGCGGGCCGAGCGCCTTGGAGACGAGTTGGCCGAAGCCGAGTCCCCAATAGGGCGAGGCGGGATCGAAGACGATGTTCTCCCAGCCCAGGAAGCGGCGGTTGACCTTGACCTCGCGATGGCGGATCTCGGCGCGGCCGTAAAAGCCGAAATCGACGAACACCTTGGCCCCCGGCTCGCGCTGGCGCGCCCAGTGGGGCATTTCGCCCTCGACGAAGACCTGCTCGCTCCGGCGGTCGATGCGCACGTCCAGCGTGCCGTCATAGCGGGTGACGGTGACGCGGTCGGGCGTGACGTCGATCGTGCCGTGCTCATAGATGGTCACCAGCGCGCGGGCGGTGCCCTGGCGCGTCTGGGTGACGATCTCGGCCGCCTCGGCGCCGGCGGCCGTGCCGTTGCCTGTCATGCTGGCATCCGAGGTCGGCGACATGAAGGAAAAGCCCGGATCGGCCGGCGTTGCCGGCGCATCGCCTTGCGCGGGCGCGTTGTCTTGGGCCAGCGCGTTGTCCTGGGCCGTCAGCGTCGCGTCCGAATCGGGTGACATGAACGAGCCGGCGGCGGGCGCCGCCGAGCCGGAAGTGTCGGCGGGCCGTTCGACGATGACGGTCACCTCGCCCCGTTCGGTCTCGATCCAGTCCGGATCGGGCGTCTCGCCCAGCGGCGAGAAGCGCGGGAAGGTGACCTCGATCTCGCCGTCGCGATATTCGATGTCGGGACGCACCTCGTAGGACACCCAGTCGGCCAGATAGGTGCCGGCGATGTTCCAGTTGCCGCTGGAAAAGACCTGGCCGATCGAGAAGAACCAGAAGGCGTAGACGCAGTAGAGCACCACCGCGGCGGCGGCGAGCGGGGCGGCGAACCGCTTGTGGAACGGGCGCCGAAACACCTCCGGCCGCCGCGCCATGATGGCGTCGACATCCCCGGCGGTCAGCGGTCTCGCGGACAGGGCCATGCGCTTTCTCCCCTCACGCGCCGAACTGGAACGCCTGGTCGCCGACGACCTTGCGGCGCAGCCAGGCCGAAAGCTGATCGACGGCGACGATGGTGACGAACAGCAAGAGGATGATCGCCAGCGTCTTGGCCTCGTGGCCGCGGCTGATCGACAGGCGCAGCACCTCGCCGATGCCACCGGCGCCGACCGCGCCGATGATCGTCGAGGCGCGCACATTGATCTCAAGGCGCAGCAAGGTGTAGCTCAGGAAGTTGGGCATGACCTGCGGCACGATGCCGAACCAGACCCGCTCGACCCAGTTCGCGCCGACCGCGCGCAGGCCCTCGTCGGGCTTCATGTCGGCGTTCTCGACGACCTCGAAGAAGAGCTTGCCGAGCGCGCCGATCGTGTGGATCGACACGGCGATGATCGCCGGCACGGGGCCGAGCGAGAAGATCGCCAGGAAGAAGCCGGCGATGACGATCTCGGGAAAGGCGCGCAGGAACTCCATGAAGCGGCGCACGAAAAAGCGCAGCCAGCGCGTCGTGGTCAGGTTGGTCGCGGCCAGAAAGCACAGAAGGAAGCCGAAGATGAAGCCGACAAGCGTCGACAGGATGGCGATGTTCAGCGTTTCGACCATCTTGTGGATGTATTCGGGGATGTACCACGCGCCCCAGAAATAGACGCGGCCGTCGGGATAGTCATATTTGAACGAGCCGTCATAATAGGGGCTCTCAAGGTCGAACAGCGCGCGCCAGACCTCAAGGCCGTCGCGCGGGACCATGCCGCCGACGAAATCGAAGAAATGCGGCAGCCGGTCGAAGAACTTGCCGGCATTTGTCTCGTTGGCGAACCAGAGCGAACCCGACAGGGCGATGAACAGGATGCCAAGGCTCAGCGCGGTGTAGAGGCGGCGCTGGTGGGTCAACTGCCTCCAATGGCGCTCAACGTCGTAGCGCCCCTCGTTCGTGAACGCGCCGGGATCGTTAAGGTCGGTCGATGCCATGTCGGTGGGGCCCGCTTCGCAGAGAAGCGCCGCGCCCCATACGGGACGCGGCGCGGATCGTGTTTGATCGGGCTTACGAGCCGATCTTGGACTTGCGGGCGGCGACGATGGTCTCGTAGAACGAGTGGTCGACATCGATGAAGCCGGCGAAGTCGCCGCCCTGGACCGAGCGGAAGCAGTCCGGATGGGCTTCGGGCATGGCCTTGAAGAACGCGACGAACCGGGCGCGGACTTCCGGGTCGAGCTGGTTGGAGACGACGATCGGGCCATTGGGGATCAGCGGCGAGCGCCACACTTCGTTGACCTCGTCCATGTCCAGAAGGCCCTTGTCGACCATCTTGCGGATGTTGCCGGAGGTGTAGCCGTCGGCGAACTCGCCAACGCCCGAAGACCAGGTCACCTGAACGTCGAAATTGCCCTTCAGCATCTCCAGAACGCCGTTCTCGTGACCGCCGCCGAAACCGGTCCCGGAGAAATAGTCCGCGATCGGCATGCCGAGCTGAGCGGGCAGCGCGACGGACGGAACCAGAAAGCCGGAGGTGGAGTCGGGATCGGCGAAGCCGAGCTTCTTGCCCTTGGCGTCCTCGATGGTCTCGATGCCCGAATCCTTGCGGGCCAGCATGATCGAATAGTAGCCGGTCGCGCCGTCCACCTGCTGGGTGGTCAGGACCGGATCGACGGCCTCGGGGTCTTCCAGATAGACCTTGGCGTAGCCCGAGGCACCCAGTTCGGCATAATCGAGCGTGCCGCCCAGAAGACCCTGCACGACGCCGTCATAGTCGGCGGCCGGGAAAAGCTGGACTTCCCTGACGCCGATGGCTTCCGGCAGAAGGTCGATCAGGCACTGATTGTTGCGCAGGCGGTCGGCTTCGTTCTCGCCGCCCAGAATGCCGACGCGGAACACGTCCTGCGCCTGGGCGGCGCCGGTAAGGGCGAGGGCGAGGGCGGCCGTCGCGAGAAGGGTTTTCTTCAGCATGTCTGTTCTCCCAGGAGTGGCATGAAGATCGGGCATGGCCCGGCTGGCCGTATTGCAACGAAACCGCGTGTCCGGCCCGGCACGCGGCTAACGGGGTCAGGCGTCGACGAGCGCCGGTTTCGCGGTCTCGGCGGGACGCGAGGGCCTGGCGGGCGCAAGGCTGGTCGACGTCACGGCCTCCGAGAAGGCATCCTCCAGCCCGTCGGCGCCGTAGATCGAGCGCGCGGCAGCCTCGGTCAATTCGTCCGGTCCGCCGTCGAAGACGACCTTGCCCGCCTGCATGCCGACGATGCGCTCGCAATAGGCACGCGCCGTGTCGAGCGTGTGCAGGTTGGTGACGACGGTGATGCCGTCATTGCGGTTGATGTCGCGCAGGGACTGCATGACGATCTGCGCGTTACGCGGATCGAGCGATGCGATCGGCTCGTCGGCCAAGATCATTCTGGGCCGCTGCATCAGCGCGCGGGCGATGGCGACGCGCTGCTGCTGGCCGCCCGACAGCGTGCCCGCCCGTTGCAGCGCGGCGCGCTCGATGCCCAGCCGCTCAAGGGCGGCGATGGCCATGGCGCGCTCCCCGTCGGAGAAGATGTTCAGGAGGCTGGCGAGCGAGGACCGGTGGTTGAGCCGGCCGAGCATGACGTTGGTGAGCACGTCCAGGCGCGGCACCAGGTTGAACTGCTGGAAGATCATCGCGCAGTCGCGCTGCCAGTCGCGCAGCTTGTGGCCGTTCAGCGCGGAGACGTTGGTGCCGGCGAAGACGATCTCGCCCTCGGACGTGTCGATCAGCCGGTTGATCATGCGAAGAAGGGTGGACTTGCCCGCGCCGGAGGCGCCTATCACGCCCACCATCTGGCCCTCGGGGACGGCGATCGAAACATTGTCGACGGCGACGTTGGCGCCGAAACGGCGGGTGACCCGGCTGAGCTTGAGCATTCAAAAAAAGCCTTTCGCAAGTGCGCACAAGAGCTGGGCCTAGCGACGGGATATGAATGCGCGATGTCAGTTGGGTATCAGTTGTGTAACAGTCCACAGACCCGCCTGGCGCCAGAGCGTGTCTTGTTTGGATGGGGGCGATTTTGCCGGCGGCCCGGTCAGGCGCCGTACCTGTCAAGGAAAGCGGCCGCATCGAGCGCGCGGAAATCGTCGAGCGCGGCGCGCAGGTCGGCATGGCTCCAGTCCCACCAGGCAAGCGCGTCCATGCGCTCGGCGATGTCCGGGGGGAAGCGGTCGCGGATCGGCCGCGCCGGCACGCCGCCGACGATCCGGTAGGGCGGAACGTGGCGCGCGACCACCGCGCCCGCGCCGATCACCGCGCCGTTGCCGACCGTGACGCCGGGCAGAAGGGTCGCGCCATGGCCGATCCACACATCATGGCCGATCGCGACATGGTTTTCGCGCCGCCATTCGAAGAAGCCGGGTTCGTTTCCGGCATCGTCGAAATAGTCGCCGGCGCGATAGGTGAAATGGTGCTGCGTGGCGCGCCAGGTCGGATGGTTGGTCGCGTTGATGCGCACATGGCTTGCGATGTTGGCGAACTTGCCGATCGTCGCGCACCAGGCCTCGGTCTGGCGGATCAGATAGGAATAGTCGCCGATCCGGCACTCGGCCACGACGCAGCCCTCGTCGATCTGTGTGTAGCGGCCGAGCGTCGAGCCGGTGACGCGCGCGGTGGCGTGAACGAAGGGGTCCTCGCTCAGCCTCGGCACCCGATCAGGCCGCCCGCCCGGCGGTGAATTCGGTGACGTCGATGACCTGATCGGCGACGCGCCCGCGCAGTTCGGCATCGTGGAAGATGCCCAGAAGGGCGACGCCCCCGGCCTTCTTCTCCTCGATCATCTGCGCGACCACGGCGCGGTTTGCCGCATCGAGCGATGCGGTGGGCTCGTCGAGCAGCAGGATCGGGTGATCGGTGATGAACCCGCGCGCGATGTTGACGCGCTGCTGCTCGCCGCCCGAAAAGGTCGCCGGCGGCAGCTCCCACAGTTTTTCGGGCAGGTTGAGCCTGGCGAACAGGGCGGCGGCGCGCTCGCGGGCGGCACGCGCGTCGGCGCCGCGCTGGACGAGCGGTTCGGCGGCGACTTCGAGCGCGGGCACGCGCGGCACGGCGCGCAGGAACTGGCTGACATAGCCCATCGTGTCGCGGCGTATGGCGAGGATCTGGCGCGGGCTCGCCTTGGCGAGGTCGATCAGGGCCCCGTCGTGGCGGATCAGGACCTGGCCCCGGTCGATCCCATAGTTGCCGTAGAGCATCTTGAGGATCGAGGACTTGCCGATGCCCGACGGCCCGCCCAGCACCGCGCACCGGCCCGCCTCGATGGCGAAATGCACCTCGCTGACGACGGCAATGTCGATGCCGCCGCGCAGATGCATGGTGAAGCTCTTGGCGACATCGGAGACGATCAGCGGAACGGGCATGGCTCAGGCCTGAAGGATGGAGGAGACGAGAAGCTGGGTGTAGGGCTCGCGCGGGTCGTCGAGAACCCGGTCGGTCAGGCCGGTTTCGATGACGCGGCCGTCCTTCATGACCATCATGCGGTGCGACAGCAGCCGGGCGACGGCGAGATCGTGGGTGACGACGATCACCGCCAGGCCCAGATCGGTCACCAGGCCGCGCAAAAGGTCCAGGAGCCGCGCCTGGACCGACACGTCGAGCCCGCCCGTCGGCTCGTCCATGAAGACCAGGCGCGGACCCGTGACCAGATTGCGCGCGATCTGGAGGCGCTGGCGCATGCCGCCGGAAAAGGCGCGCGGCTGGTCGTCGATCCGGTCTTCGGCGATCTCGACCCGGCCGAGCCAGTCGGCGGCGCTGGCGCGAATGCGGCCATAGTGACGCGCGCCGGTCGCCATCAGCCGCTCGCCGACATTGGCGCCGGCCGAAACGGTCATGCGCAGCCCGGCGGCCGGGGTCTGGTGCACAAAGCCCCAGTCGGTGCGCATCAGAAGGCGCCGCTCGGCCTCGCCCATCCGGTAAAGGTCGCGCGTTTCCCCGTCGCGCATGCGATAGCCCACCGTGCCGGTGGTGGGCATCAGCCGCGTGGCGATGCAGTTGAGCAGCGTGGTCTTGCCCGAGCCGCTCTCGCCGACGATCGCCAGGACCTCGCCCGGCCAGATCTCGAAGCCGACATCCTGGCAGCCGATGCGGGCGCCGTAGAATTTCGACACGCCCCGCGCGCTCAGGAGCGGCCTGTCGTCGTTTG
This sequence comes from Roseitalea sp., assembly GCF_984466335.1. Taxonomy (NCBI): domain Bacteria; kingdom Pseudomonadati; phylum Pseudomonadota; class Alphaproteobacteria; order Hyphomicrobiales; family Ahrensiaceae; genus Roseitalea; species Roseitalea sp. The sequence continues at coordinate 14,334 of NZ_CFIFWG010000016.1, forward strand.
CCGCGCGCAAGCCCCTGCCCTGAGCCTGCCGATCCTGGGCCTGTCGAAGGGGTGGGCTTGCGGCTTCACCGCGCCCTTCGACGGGCTCAGGATGGGGTGACGCGGTGCTCGTGCGCGGAATCATGCCAGCACCTCCTCGCCGGCCATCTCGCCCCGATGCCCCGCCGCGCGGCGCTTCTCGCAGAAGTCGGTGTCCGAGCACACGAACATCTTGCCGCCCCGGTCGTCCAGAATCACCTCGTCCATATAGACATTGTCAGCGCCGCACAGCGCGCAGGGCCGATCGAACCTGTTGACCGCGAAGGGGTGGTCCTCGAAGTCGAGGCTGACGACCCGCGTGTAGGGCGGCACGGCGTAGATGCGTTTCTCCCGCCCGGCGCCGAACAGCTGCAACGCCGCGCAACGGTCCATCTTCGGATTGTCGAACTTGGGCGTCGGCGAGGGGTCCATCACGTAACGGTCCTCGACCTTGACCGGATAGGCATAGGTGGTCGCGATCCGGCCATGGCGGGCGATGTCCTCGTAGAGCTTGACGTGCATGAGCCCGTACTCCTCAAGCGCGTGCATCCTGCGCGTTTCGGTCTCGCGCGGTTCCAGAAAGCGCAAGGGCTCCGGGATCGGCACCTGGTAGACGAGCACCTGGCCCTCGGTGAGCGGCGCCTCGGGGATGCGGTGACGGGTCTGGATGATCGTCGCCTTGCCGGTCTCGGTGGCCGTCGCGACGCGGGCGACCCTGGCGAAGAAGGCGCGGATCGAGACCGCGTTGGTCGTGTCGTCGGCGCCCTGATCGATCACCTTCAGGACATCGTCCGGGCCGATGATCGAGGCGGTGACCTGCACGCCGCCGGTGCCCCAGCCATAGGGCATCGGCATCTCTCGCGAGGCGAACGGCACCTGATAGCCGGGAATGGCGATCGCCTTGAGGATCGCGCGGCGGATCATCCGCTTGGTCTGCTCGTCCAGATAGGCGAAATTGTAGGCGGCGAGATCGGTCATGGCGTGAAGCCTTTTGACGGTTTTCCCTGCCCATACCCCCCTCTGTCGGCTTCTCTGTCGGCTTCGCCGGCGCCTCCCCCACAAGGGGAAAGAGATGGAGCCGGATTCGGCCGAATGCGCCCACTCTCCCCCCTTGTGGGGGAGATGTCCCGCAGGGGCAAAGGGGGATGTTGGATGTCGCGTGTCATTCGGCGGCCTCCTTGATGTCCGCGCCGCCACGTCCGGCATCGTGCTCGGCGCGCATCGTGCGCACCAGTTCCAGTTCGGCCTGGAAGTCGACGTAATGCGGCAGCTTGAGATGCTCGACGAAACCGGACGCCTGCACATTGTCGCAATGGGAGATCACGAACTCCTCGTCCTGCGCGGGCGCGAGAACATCCTCGCCCAACTCGCGCGCCCGCAGCGCCCGGTCGGTGAGGGCCATGGCCATCGCCTTGCGCTCGCACTGGCCGAAGACGAGCCCGTAGCCGCGCGTGAACTGGGGCGGCGCCTTGGCCGAGCCCTTGAACTGGTTGACCATCTGGCATTCGGTGACCTGGATGCGGCCGATCGTGACCGCAAAGCCCAGTTCGGGAACCGTGAAGTCGACCTCCACCTCGCCGATGCGGATCTCGCCGGCGAACGGATGGCTGCGGCCGAAGCCCCGCTGGGTCGAATAGGCCAGTGCGAGCAGGAAGCCCTCGTCGCCGCGCGACAGGACCTGAAGCCGCGTGTCGCGCTCCATCGGGAATTCGAGCGGGGTGCGGGTGATGTCGCCGGGCGCCTCGCCCGTGGCGTCGCCATCGCCCTCGATCAACCCGTCCCGCGCCAGGATGTCGGAGACGCGCATGGCGCGGGCCGCTCCGCCCGCGCGCGCGGGCGCGGCGGGGACCGGCGCGTCGCCGGCCAGGTCCGGGTCGAGCAGCCGATGGGTGTAGTCGAAGGTCGGCCCCAGCATCTGGCCGCCGGGCAGGTCCTTGTAGGTGGCCGATATGCGCCGCTCGATGCGCATGGCGCCGGTATCGATGGCCTCCGAATAGCCGAAGCGGGGCAGCGTGGTGCGATAGGCGCGCACCAGGAAGATGGCCTCGATCAGGTCGCCGCGCGCCTGCTTGACGGCGAGCGCGGCCAGATCGCGGTCGAACAGGGCGCCCTCGCCCATCACCCGGTCGACGGCCAGCGCCAGTTGCCCCGCGATCTGCTCCAGCGTCAGCGCGGGCACCGACCGGTCGCCGCGGCGCCGGTCGGCCATAAGGCGGTGGGCGTTGCCGATGGCCTTCTCGCCACCCTTGACCGCGACATACATGTTCAGTCTCCCTTCGCGACGATGCGCGTCGTGCGCGGCAGCGCGGCGACCGCGCCCGGGCCGGCGAGCACCAGATCGATGCCGCGCGGAAACAGCGCGTTGTTGGTCGCCCACAGGTCCGCGAAACGCTGAGGCAGGCCGGTGGGCGCGATGGTGGCGCTGTCCTCGATCCCGGGGCCCTTCAACGTCAGCGCCGGGCCGGCGGTCAGGCTGCCGGCCTGGACGATCAGGGTCGCCGACCGGTCGGGATAGTCCTGCGTGCCATGGGCGAAGCGGTCGAGGGAAGCGAGCGCGCCGGCATCGGCGATCAGCGCGAAGGCCGCCCCGCCCGCATCGGCGGTCACCGGCGCGCCGGTGTGGAAGGCCAGCCATCGCCCCACCGCGGCCTCGGCCGACAGCGGCGCGTCGAGCCAGACGGGCGTATCGGCATCGCACAGCGTCAGGGCGAGCGCGGCGGCGGCGGGCGCGAGCGGTTCGGGCGCCCGGGCCGACGCGGCGACGGGCTGGACCGTGCCGGGCCGCGCCATCGCCTCCATAAGCGCGCGAAAGACCGCCTGCGCGTCGAAAACGGGCGAGGCGAACGCGCCCGCGAACTCGGCCCCCGCCATCATACCGGTCGGCATCAATCGTCACCCCGCACCATCGTGAAGAAGTCGACGCGCGTGGCCGCGGTCTCCTCGGCGCGGCGGCCGTCGCGCGCGGCGATCGCCCGTTCCAGCGGCGCGATGACCTGCTCGTCGATGCGGGCCGCCATCGCCTCGTCCTGGGCCAGCGCGTCGATCACGGCGGCCAGCTTGACCTTTTTCGTGTCGCGGCCCAGCGCAACGGCATGGCCGATCGTGCCGTCGGCGAGCCGCACGGTCGCCCGCGTCGCCGTCGCCTCGCCGAAATTGAACGGCGCGCCGCCCCCGCCCATGCGGCCGCGCAGCGCGATCAGCCCGACCTCCGGTCCGCGCACCAGCGCGCATTCGGGATCGATGCCCAGCGCGGCCCAGCGCTCGGCCAGCAGAACACCCTCGCCCTGCGCGAGAACGGACAGCCGGCGCCGACGCGCCGCGTCCGGACGATGGTCGTGCCGGGGTTCCATGAGACACTCCAAATTCGTCTATTGCTATAGACAATTAGATAAGTTAGTCTTTGCTAGCCCGGAGCTGTGACAGGGTTATGACAGGCCAATGAAAAAGCGGCATCGAGCATGATGGTCGAGCCAGGTGCCATCGAGCGACGATCCGGCGTTGCGATATGGCGGCAGATCGCCGATGCGATCCGGGTCGGCCTGTCCGGCCCGCTCGTCGACACCGACGGCAAGCTGCCGCCGGAAAAGGAACTGGCCGCCCGCTTCGGTGTCAACCGGCACACGGTGCGCGCGGCGATCCGGGCGCTGGCCCATGAAGGGGCGGTGGTCAGCCACCAGGGGCGCGGCACCTTCGTTCGCCACAGGCCGAGGCTGACCTATCCGATCGGCGCGCGGACGCGCTTTTCCGAGGGGCTTGCGGGTCAGGCGGCCGCGCGGCGCATGGACGTGCTGTCGCATGACGTCGAGCCGGCCGGGGGCGCGATCGCGCGCGCGCTGGGCATGACGGCGGGAGCGCCGGCGGTGCGCATTGAAAGCCTCGGCCGCGCCGACGGTGCGCCGGTCTCGCGCGCCACCATCTGGTTCGAGGCGGCGCGCTTTTCCGGCATCGGCCCGGTTCTCGCCGAGACCGGGTCGGTGACCCGGGCGCTCGCCCGGTTCGGCGTCGACGATTATGTGCGCACGCTGACGCGCATCGAGGCACGGCACGGCTCGGCGGCCGACCTGGACGATCTGCGCCTGTCGGCGGGCGCCATCGTGCTCGTGGCCGAGGCGGTCAATGCGGACATGGCCGGCCGGCCGATCCAATATGCCGTCACGCGCTTTGCCGCCGACCGGGTGAGCCTGGAAGTGACGGCGGTCCCTTAGAGCGCATCTGGTTTAGGGCGCCGAAGGCGCGCGCGCCTACCTGCCGATCATCCAGTCGGTGAGCCGGCGCATGCCCCGCCCGCCCGGACGCGCGATCATGTCGCGCAATATCGGCCATTGCGGCAGGACGAGCACCGAGCGCTGATGGGTGAACTCCTCGAAGCCGCGCCGGCCGTGATAGGCGCCCTGGCCCGACTTGCCGACGCCGCCGAACGGCAGGTGCTCGACCGCCAGATGGACGATCGTGCCGTTGATCACCGCGCCGCCGGACATGGTGCGCGCGACCAGCCTTTCGGCGGCGCGGGCATCACGGCCGAAGGCGTAAAGCGCCAGGGGATGATCGCGCGCGGCGATGAAGCGCACGGCATCGTCGACGGTCTCATACTCGATCACCGGCAGGATCGGCCCGAAGATCTCCTCGGTCATCAGCGCGCTGTCCGCGGGGGCGCCGATCACGACCGTCGGCGGCACCTTGCGGGCATCGCCGTCACGGTCGGGCGCCCCGGCCGTCAGGATCGCGGCGCCGGCCTTGCGCGCCTCTTCGAGCAGCCCCGTCAGCCGTTCATGATGGCCTTGGGAAATGATCGACGTGTAGCCGGGATCGGCGAAAGGACGCGGATAGGACCGGCGCGCCTGGGCGATGACCGCATCGGCGAACGCGCGCGCCCTGCCCCGCGGCACGAGCAGGTAGTCCGGCGCCACGCATGTCTGCCCGCCGCTGTAGAACTTGCCGAAGGCGACCAGCGGCGCATGGCGCGCGGGATCGGCGTCGGGCATCATCACGCAGGGGCTCTTGCCGCCCAGTTCCAGCGTGACCGGCGTCAGGTTCCCGGCCGCCTCGATCGCGACCAGCCGGCCGACCCGCGTCGAGCCGGTGAAGAACAGATGATCGAAGGGAAGCTGCGAGAACGATTTGCCGACCTCGGCGTCCCCGACGACAACGCCCACCTCTTTTTCGGCATAGACGTCGGCGAACAGCCCTTGCAGCAGATCGGCCGTGCGCGGTGTCAGTTCGGAGGGTTTAAGAAGCACCGTGTTGCCGCCGGCGAGCGCCTGGGCGGCCGGAATGACGGCGAGCTGGAACGGATAGTTCCAGGGCGCGATGACGCCGACGACGCCCTTGGGCTCATGGCGCACATAGGTGCGGCCGGGAACGGGAATGCCGATGTTGAAGTGCCGCGTGGGCGCGGCCCACCGGTCGAGATTGCGGCATGTGTGCTCGATCGCGGCGATGCTCACGGCGATCTCGGCGGACAGGGTCTCGTCGGCCGCGCGGTTGCCGAAGTCGGCGCCGATCGCCTCGACGATCTCGCCGCGGCGCTTGCGGATCGCGCGCACCAGGTCGCGCAGCTTCATGCGGCGAACGCTGACGCCCGGCGCGGTCTCGAACGAGAAGGCGGCGCGCTGGGCCTCGAAAAGCGCGCGCAAGCGGTCGCGATCGGATGTGAGGCGGGCATTCATCGGCCGAGCCTACAACGCGGCCATCGCGCCGGCAATCGGCGCGCGGGCCCGCCGCTCACACCGGATCGTGCACGATCAGCGTGCCCGCGCCATGCTCGGTGAACAGTTCGAGCAGCACCGCGTGCGGCACCTTGCCGTTGAGGATGACGACGCCCTTGACGCCGCGCCCGAGCGCGGCGATGCAGGTCTCGACCTTGGGGATCATGCCGCCGGAGATGGTGCCGTCGGCGATCAGCGCGCGTGCCTGGCCGACGGTCAACTGCTTGATCAGCGCGCCATCGGCGTCCAGGACCCCCGGAACGTCGGTCAGGAAGAGGAGGCGCTGGGCGGCGACGGCCCCGGCGATCGCGCCGGCGAACGTATCGGCGTTGATGTTGTAGGTGTGCCCGTCGCGTCCGGGCGCGACCGGGGCGATCACCGGGATCATCTCAGAGGTGGCGAGCCGGTCGAGCAGGGTCCGGTCGACCCGTGCCGGCTCGCCGACGAAGCCGAGGTCGACGACGCGCTCTATGTTGCTGTCGGGGTCCCGGACCGTCCGGCTGGCCTTTTCGGCGAAGACGAGGTTGCCGTCCTTGCCGCACAGGCCGATCGCCCAGGCGCCCTGGCCGTTGATCAGGGCGACGATCTGCTTGTTGATCGAGCCGGCCAGGACCATCTCGACGATCTCGACGGTCTTGTCGTCGGTGACGCGCAAACCGCCCTCGAAGGTCGATTCGATGCCGAGCCGCTCCAGCATCTGCCCGATCTGCGGCCCGCCGCCATGAACGACCACCGGGTTCACGCCCGATTGCTTGAGAAGCGCCACGTCCTGGGCGAAGGCGGTGCCGAGCGCGGCGTCGCCCATCGCGTGCCCGCCATATTTGACCACGACCGTCTTGCCCGCATAGCGCTGCATATAGGGCAGCGCGGCGGCAAGGATGGCGGCTGCGGTCGCCGGTCGCGCGGTGTCGTGGTCGGCCATTGGAACGCCCCGGAAAGGATCGGGCGCTCTCATAGCCCTCTTGCGCGCATAAGAAAAGGCGCGAGCGGAGCCCCGCGCCTTTCCGTTTCCGCGGACCGCGCCGTCAGACGGCGATCTTGCCGCCGCCCTGCCTTGTGACGACGACCACGGACGGACGCGGCGGCATGCCGTCCTTGAAGTCGGGCCAGCGGGTCGCCGGATCCTCGAAGGTCGAGTTGCGCTCGAAGCCCGGATAGTCCTTGGTGCCGTCGGTGGCCGGGTGCTGGACGGCCAGGAACAACGTTTCGCCTTCCTCGGCGAAATAGGGGCCGCACAGTTCGGCGCCGATCGGCACGCGGAAGAACATCTTGGAGTGGCCGCGCAGGTCACCCTCGGTCTCCAGCGCATAAAGGCCGTCGGCCTTGCCGGTCTTGCCCCACGAGCCGCCCTGGTCGGTGGAAATCCACAACCGGCCGTCGGCGTCGATGGCGCAGTTGTCGGGCGAGGCGAACCAGCCGTTCTGGGTGGTCTCGGGGTTCCACATGGCGCCGACCTCGGCCACGGCGGGGTCGCCGCAGCGGACCACGATGTCCCAGGTGCCAGAGGTCGCGGCATGGTCGCCGCCGGCCTCGTTGATCTGGAGGATATGACCGAAGGCGTTCTCGGCACGCGGATTGACCGCGTCCACCTGCTCGGCGGTGCGGCGGGTGTTGTTGGTCAGCATGGCGAACACGACACCGTCGCCGCGCGGCTCGACGTCCTCGGGACGGTCCATCGGCGTGGCGCCCAGAAGATCGGCGGCAAGGCGCGCATCGATCACCACGTCGGCCTGGCTCTCAAAGCCGTTCTGGGCGGTCAGCGGGCCCTCGCCGTGGACCAGGGGCATCCACGCCATGGTGCCATCATCGTCGAACCTGGCCACATAGAGCGTGCCCTCGTCCAGAAGACGCAGATTCGCCTCGCGATCATCGGAGACCGTGCCGGCCGAGACGTATTTGTAGATATAGTCGAACCGGTTGTCGTCGCCCGAATAGAGCACCACGCGGTTGTCGGCGGTCACGACGGTTTCGGCGCCTTCGTGGCGAAAGCGGCCGACGCCGGTGTGCTTGACCGGAACGGCGCTCGGGTCGGTCGGATCGACTTCGACGATCCAGCCGTGCCTGTTGGACTCGTTGGGCTCCTTGTCGATGTTGAAGCGGTCCTGGAACCTGCCCCAAGCATACCACCGGCCGGGAACGCCGTAGCGCTTCATCGAATCGGCCTGGGCCTGGGCGGAAACGTCCGGCCGGCCGTCGGCATCGAGCGTGTCCGACCAGAAGTAGCCGTGGAAGTTCTCCTCGGCGAGCAGATAGGTGCCCCAGGGCGTCAGGCCACCGGCGCAATTGTTGATGGTGCCGATCACGCGCGTGCCGGTCGGGTCGGCGGAGGTCTTCATCCGGTCATGGCCGGCGGCCGGTCCGCGGATTTCCATCGGCGTGTCGCTGGCGGTCAGGCGGCGGTTGTATCGGCTGTCGCGGATATAGGACCACTTTCCGTCCTCGCCCCTGACGATCTCCACGATGGTGCCGCCATGGGCCGCCATCTCGATGTCGACCAGTTCGGCGGTCATGCCGACGAAGTCGGCGCGGTCCTGGCGGCCGAGACCCGGAAACATGACCTCCTCGTTGGTGTATTCGTGGTTCACGCACAAAAGGCCGCGGCCTTCTTCGAGCGGCACGTAGCCCACATAGTCGTTGTTGTAGCCGAACTGCTTCTTCTGCGCCTGGGCGCTCTGGTTCATCGGGTCGAACGCGGGCGCATCGGCAAACAGCGGATCGCCCCAGCGCAGCAGGATGTCGGCGTCGTAACCCTCGGCCACATGGTGCGTTTCGTCCACGCCCCACCGGATCTCCTCGAAATTGTAGCGGCTGTCGGCGGCGCGGGCGCTGCCCGGCGCCGTCAAGGCCGTCGCGCCGAACAGGGCCGTCGTCGCGGTGACGCCAAGGGCGCCCTTGAGCATGTCGCGGCGGCCGTAGCGACGGGCGATGACGTCGCCGATGGTGTTGCCGAGATGCGGATTGGTCGGGATGTCATCGAACGCCTCGAACGCTTCGGCGCGGTTGCCGTACGAGGGATCATTGATCATGTCGTCGCGGTCCATGGTTACCTCCGGGTTTTGGTGGATTGGAAGCGCCCGTTGTGCCGGAACGGCGTCATGGACGGCTTCGAGGCGGACCTTGGTGTCATTGCGTAACAGGCACATGACAGGCTGGAAGAATTCCAAACTGGATGGGGTCGAAAGTCACAAGGCACATTGTCTGCGTGCACGCCGCGTGCCGGCCGCTCACGAAATCGTTGACCCAAGTGAGATGAAAGCGGCGCGGCGCGGCGCTATGATAGGTGCGACCAGAGGAGGCATCGCATGCTGACGAAACGATCGCTGCTGGGCCTTGGCATCGGCGGCGCTGCCGCAGCTTCGCTCGCCCGCCACCGGGGCGCGACGCCTGCCGCCGCGAGCACCGGGACGACCTTCGAAATCGTCAGGACCGAGGCGGAGTGGCGCGCTCAACTGACGCCGATGCAGTTCGCCGTCCTGCGCGAGGAGGCGACAGAGCGTCCGTTCACGAGCCCGCTCAACGAGGAAAAGCGCGCCGGCGTCTTCCATTGCGTCGGGTGCGACCAGGAGCTGTTCCTGTCCGAGACCAAATATGACAGCGGCACCGGCTGGCCGAGCTTCTGGCAGGAGATCGAGGGCAAGGTCGCCTACAAGGCCGACTACAGGCTCTGGATCCCGCGCACCGAGGAGCATTGCGCGCGCTGCGGCGGCCATCTGGGCCACGTGTTCAATGACGGCCCGCAGCCGACGGGCCTGCGCCACTGCATCAACGGCGTGGCGCTGAAGTTCAGGCCGACCGACGGCTCCGAGCCGGTCTACGGGTAGCTCCGGGCCGGTTCACGGGCAAGCCAGCCCCTTGAAGGGGCGCGAAGGCCGGGGGTCGGCCGTGGCGCGCGCCCATTGAAGGTGGAGTGCGAGCCGGCACAATCGCAAAAGAAAAAAGGGCCGAACCTGACGCCCGGTTCGGCCCTTTTCGCGCCTGATCCGGTCGGCCGCTTACGACGCCTTCTTGCGGTCCTCGTCGTCGTCGATCTCCTCGAAGTCGGCGTCGACGACATCGTCGCGGGCGGCATCGGCCTGGGCGTCCGCCTCGGCGGTGGCCTGCTCGTCGGCCTGGGTCGCCTCGTAGATTGCCTGGCCGAGCTTCATGGAGGCTTCGGCGAGCGCCTGCGTCTTGGCGGTGATCGCCTCGGCGTTCGGCGTTTCGGCGGCGGCTTCTTCCCTGAGCGCTGCGATGGCCGCCTCGATGGCGGTCCTGTCTTCCTCGCCGATCTTGTCGCCGTGCTCGGAGAGCGACTTTTCGGTCGAATCGATCAGCGATTCGGCCTGGTTCCTGGCCTCGACCGCCTCGCGGCGGGCCTTGTCGGCCTCCGCGTTCGCCTCGGCATCCTTGACCATGGCCTCGATCTCGTCGTCCGACAGGCCGCCCGAAGCCTGGATGCGGATCTCATGCTCCTTGCCGGTGCCCTTGTCCTGCGCCTTGACGTTGACGATGCCGTTGGCGTCGATGTCGAAGGTCACCTCGATCTGCGGGATGCCGCGCGGGGCGGGCGGAATGCCGACCAGATCGAACTGACCGAGCAGCTTGTTGTCGGAGGCCATTTCGCGCTCGCCCTGGGCGACGCGGATGGTGACGGCCGACTGGTTGTCCTCGGCGGTCGAGAAGACCTGCCCCTTCTTGGTCGGGATGGTCGTGTTGCGGTCGATCAGGCGGGTGAAGACGCCGCCCAGCGTCTCGATGCCCAGCGACAGCGGGGTGACGTCGAGAAGCAGCACGTCCTTGACGTCGCCCTGAAGCACGCCGGCCTGGATGGCGGCGCCCATGGCGACCACCTCGTCGGGGTTGACGCCCTTGTGCGGCTCCTTGCCGAAGAAGGTCTTCACCGTGTCCTGCACCTTGGGCATGCGCGTCATGCCGCCGACCAGGACCACCTCGTCCACCTCGCCGGCCTTGATGCCGGCATCCTTGAGCGCGGCTTCCATCGGCTTGACGGTGCGCTTGACCAGATGGTCGACCAGGCTTTCGAACTTGGCGCGGGTCAGCTTCATCGTCAGGTGTTTGGGACCGGTGCTGTCCGCGGTGATGAAGGGCAGGTTGATCTCGGTCTGCGCCGAGGAGGACAATTCGATCTTGGCCTTTTCGGCCGCCTCCTTGAGGCGTTGCAAGGCCAGCTTGTCGCCCTTCAGATCGATGCCCTGGTCCTTCCTGAACTCATCGGCGAGATAATCGACCAGGCGCATGTCGAAATCCTCGCCGCCCAGGAACGTGTCCCCATTGGTCGACTTGACCTCGAACACGCCGTCGCCGATCTCCAGGATCGAGACGTCGAACGTGCCGCCGCCCAGATCGTAGACGGCGATCGTCTTGCCTTCCTTCTTCTCAAGGCCGTAGGCGAGCGCGGCCGCGGTCGGCTCGTTGATGATGCGAAGCACCTCAAGGCCGGAGATCTTGCCGGCGTCCTTTGTGGCCTGGCGCTGCGCGTCGTTGAAATAGGCCGGCACGGTGATGACGGCCTTTTCGACCTTCTCGCCGAGATAGGCCTCGGCGGTTTCCTTCATCTTCTGAAGGACCATGGCCGAGATCTCGGCCGGGGAGCGCTTGTCGCCGCCCGCCTCGACCCAGGCATCGCCGTTCTTGCCCTCGACGATCCTGTAGGGGACCATCGACTTGTCCTTTTCGACGGTCGGGTCCTCATAGCGGCGACCGATCAGGCGCTTGACCGCGAACAGGGTGTTCTCGGGGTTGGTGACGGCCTGACGCTTGGCGGGCTGGCCGACCAGACGCTCGCCATCGTCGGTGAAGGCGACCATGGACGGCGTCGTCCGTGCGCCTTCGGCGTTTTCGATCACCTTGGCGTCCTTGCCGTCCATCACGGCGACGCAGGAGTTCGTCGTGCCCAGGTCGATGCCGATAACTTTTGCCATGTCTTACCTCTTTTTTCAGCAAACCGCGCCGGACCCGTGATGGCGTTCGTGCGCGCGGCCCCTCTTTGATTGGCAGAATTGGTTC
>NZ_CFIFWG010000017.1:0-25009 GCF_984466335.1 Roseitalea sp.
GCGGCACCATATCGATGACGCAGAGCGTTCCCAGATTGAAGCCCTTGGGGGTCTTGAGCGGAATGCCGGCATAGAAACGAATGTTGGGATTGCCGGTGACGAGCGGATTGTTCCGAAAACGGTCATCCTTTGTCGCATCGTCGACGATGAAAGGGATGTCCTCGCGGATGGCATAGGTGCAAAACGAGATTTCTCGGGGGGTTTCGTCCGCCTCCAGGCCCTGTTTTGACTTGAACCATTGGCGGTCGGCATCGACGAGGGAGACAAGGGCGATCGGTACGCGGAGCGCGGATTTGGCGACGCGCGTGATGCGGTCGAAACATTCCTCCGGCTCGGTATCCAGCACGTTGTACGAGTGGAGGTTGGCCAAACGCGCTTCTTCACTACTGGTCATTGTCCCCTCCATGATTCCCCACCGTGAGGCTTCATGCGCATCCCGGCCAATGCCGCCGATCAGCCTTCGCCGTTCAGGCGCGCGATCGCCTTGGTCAGTTCGCTTTGGTAGACGTCGAGGATGCCCGTCACATGGCTGTCGATTTCCGCCTTGCCCATGCCCAGGCCCTTCAGGTTCTGCGACAGCCTGTCCAGGGTTTGAATGTGCGATTGCACCCGGTCTGCAAACTCGGGCGGTGATAGGCCCGATTCCAATCGGCTCGCCATGTCGACCATGCTGCGCTCACTCATGCCTGAGCCCATGCTTTCGATTTGTGCCCTAAGGTCCGTGGGGACATATTGCCGGTTGACCGCCTGGCACGGCACATCCGCCATTTTGGCCTCTGTCGTCCTCGACTATGCGCTGCATGTCCTGCGTCCTCGCTCCTGAAACCGACGACTTGCCGCGCCACGCAGCCATTCGCTAATGCGTCACCACAACCTAGGCACGAATATTAAGAGCGCAAACCTTTCCGGAATCTTTCACGGCGAATGCACCAAGTGTCGTTCGCTGGCGCCTCGACCCTCCAAGGCGGCCGCTCACCGGCGACGAAAATCGCTTCACATCGGTTAGGGGGCACACGGCGTTACGGCAGCGCAACGACTGTCATTTCCCTTCGATTAACCATTTTCCAAGCCGGTGCGGCCACCTGCGAACGAAAAGGCCGGGCACGCGAATGGTTCGCCACCGCCGGCGCGGGCCGCTTAGAGTGCGTCCGGCGAAGGTGGAATCACCGGAGCCGATAAGACAAGCGACAAAACAAAAGAGTAGAGCGGAGCTGCGTTTCCATGAAACGCGGAAACGCTCTAGTGCGGCCCGCAAACGGTATCGCTTGAACCATATCACTTGAACCATATCACTTGCCGACCCCCGCCGTGAGCGCATTGACGACATAGCGCTGGAAAACGAATGCCAGAACGATTGGAGGGAGCATCGACATGACCGTCGCCGCGGCGAGCGTGTTCCAGTTGAACTGCTGCACGGATTGAAAGCCGGCCAGGAGCGGAGGCACCGTCAACTGGTTGGTGAGCACCAGCGCGTAGAAGAACTCGCCCCAGGCCTCCAGGAAGATCAGAACGCCTGCGGCGACCAGGCCGGGCTTTGCTATGGGCACCACGATGATCCAAAGCGTGAGCATGCGCGAGGCGCCGTCGATCTTGGCGGCCTCCTCTATCTCGCGCGGCAGCTGGTCGAAATAGTTCTTCAGGACCAGTATGGCGATGGGAAGGGTGAATATGTTGTAGCTGATCAGCAGCGCCCATGGCGTGTCGAGCATGTCGAAAACGCGAAAGGCGACGAAAAACGGGCCGATGATCGCAATCGCCGGCACGACGCGCGATGCGATCACCGACAGTTCGAACGCCCGCGCGCCGGTGAACGGATAACGCGACAGGCCGTAGGCGGCCCAGCCCGCGATCAGCAGGTTCAAGCCGACAAGCAAGGAACTCACCAGCAGGCTTTGTCCGATCGCCGGCACCAGCCTCGCTCCGACATCGATGCTGCCGAACGCCTCGTCCCCCGTCGAACCGGTCAATACCGAGTAATAGTTTTCGAGCGTCATCTGGTCGGGGATCAGCGGAAACGGCCTTACGCTCAATTGACCGAGCGTCGTAAAGCTCGACATGACCAGAAACCAGACCGGCAGCAGGATCCACAGCCCGAACAGGACGATGCCGGCATAAAACACGATCGACATGGCCAGGGAGCGGCGGTTTGGCTTGCCGCGGCTCGCTCGCGCCCGGACGGGGATTTGCCGCCGGTTCGACATGGCTACATGCCCTCCCTCTTTTGCACCAGCTTGACGACGATCAGGCCCCCGGCAAGAGCGACCAGGCTCAATAGGACCGAAAGGGCGGAGCCGAGACCGATATTGGTGACGCCGAAAAGCTGCCGATAGATCAGGATGCTCAACACCTGCGTGGCATCGCCCGGACCACCTTGCGTCATCGCGAAGATGACGTCGAACTGCAAGAAGGCGTAGATGACATTGAAGACGATCACGGTGATCAGGATGGACCGCAGCCAGGGCAGCGTGATGTAAACGAACCGATGCCAGGAACCGGCGCCGTCGATGGCGGCCGCCTCGCCAAGCTCCTTTGGCAGGGTCTGCAAACCCGACAGGATGAGGATGCCGGCGAAGCTGGCTTGTCGCCAGACCGCGGCCAGGATCGTCATGGTCAGAGCCCAGCCCGGATCCGCCAGGAAATCGTGATAGTCCTCGATGAGGCGCGCATGCATGAGGAGCGCATTCAGTCCGCCGACGCTGCCGTCGACAAACCATCGCCATAATATTCCGATCACCAGCCAAGGCGTCGCCCAGGGAATGATGAGAAGCGCCCGGGCCACGCCCTGCCCCACGAAACTCTCATTGAGAAGCAACGCCATGCCGAGGCCGAACACGGTCGACAGCACGACAAAGCCGGTCGCAAAGACCAGCGTCACCCAAACCGAATGCCAGAATATCTCGCTCGACAGGATGATCGCGTAGTGCTCAAGGCCGACGAACTCTCCAAGGGAGCCGACATTGGCCGGCACATCGTGGAAGCTGTAGACGATCGTCATCGCCGTGGGGACGACGAGCAGCACCCCAAGGATGACGCCCGCCGGCGCCGTCAATTGCAATCCAAACCAGCGGTCCGATTTTCGAGCCAAGGCAAGCCGCCCCACGTCCATGCACATAACGAGGCGCCCGCCGAACGCGGGAGCCGTTTGGGTTGTTTTGCCAGATCGAGCCCGGCTCCCAAGAACTCAGAGCGTCCTGTTCCTGAGCGCGGCAACAGCGGCGTCCGCCAGATCGCCCACGGCTTGCGCCGGCGTGGATTGCCCCAAGAGCATGGCGTGCACGAGGTCGCCCACCCGCAGCTGGAAGGTCGGATACCAGGGCAGCGTGCGCGCCGGGACGACCTTGGAACCGGTTTTGAATGTCTCGGCGATCAAAGGCAGATCGTAATAGTCCGGAAACACGGCGACCACGTCGGGATCGGTGAAGAAGTCGGGATAGGGCGCGGCAAGGCCGGCCGCCCTGGCCCACTGGGTAAACACCGCGAACTTGCGGTTCTCATCCCTCCATCCATAGTATTTCATGAGATCCCAAGCGGCGGCGCGCGTCCTGTCGCTCTCGATCTCTCCCATCTGCAAGACCTCGCCGATCTGCAACGTGTGATTGTCCCCGCCGATGGGAGATTGCCGAACATGCCCGGTTTCGGGTCCCGCCGAATCACGGACCTTGGTCAGGAAGTAGTGATGGAAGACAAAGAGCGCGGCATCGCCCTGCGCCATTTCAGTCGACATCTTGCTTGGATCATCGTTCAGCAACGATTTGGGCGCCAATTCCTCGCGATACATCGTCTGCCACCATTCAAAGACGTCCCGCGTCTTGGGGTCGTCCGCAAACACCGGCGCGCCTTCGGCGTCGAAAGGCGTGATGCCCTCGTTGAGCAGGTACGTGATCAGATACTCCTCGCAAAACTCCTTGACCCAATAGGCGCGATAGGGCGCCTCGACGATACCGGCCGACCGCAGGGCTTTGCTGGCCTCGTAAATCTGCCAGAGCGTCTGGGGCGGGCTTTCGATTCCGGCCTGGCTCAGCATGCGCTCATTATATTGCAGCATGTAAACCGCGGAGAAATACGGGACGCTGATGATGTCGCCCGCCGCATTAACATGCCGCTCGCGGGCGCTTTCATACATGTCCGCCATAAGAGCATCGACATCGGGAAGGCCGTTCAGACTTGCCGCCCAGCCCTCCCTTATGAATTTCTGCGAGTTGTAGCCGAAATTGTAGTATACGTCGATTTGCGCGCCGCCCCGCAACCGGGTCTGCAACGCGGCCGAATAGCCGAGATTCGGAATGATCGCGAGATCGACCTTTCCGAGCCCCCTCGCCTCCCATCCCGCGACAAGCTCATTGATGGTATTGGGCTGGAAATCCCAAGCCAGCATCTCGACGATCGTCTGGCCATCATCGGCCCGCGCCGGGTTGGCCGCGCCAAAGGGAAACGCACCCAAAAGCGCCAGCGCGCCGCCGGCTTGCAGAACGTCCCTGCGGCTCGATTTCCTCGACCCTGATTGCTTCGTCCTGTACATCCAGTTACCTCCCAAGTGTCCCGGAAATGGATCTGCGGCAAGAGAGCAGGGCTGCCGCGGCTGCCGCCCGACGCCCCAGGGCGACAAGCCCGCAGTTCCAGCCCGGCAGCGTCCGAAAAGCGCGCAAACAAGCCCTTAAGCAGCATTCAATATGCCCGCCGATTTTTCATGAGGCAAGCTTATTTTTATTTTCATTTCATTTTTTGATGAAATCTGAAAATTTTGATGCGAAAATCTCAATTTTTGATATAGAAAAGAAATTCAATGAACGAATTCGGCTCATTGGCCCTTTATGTCCACCGCCCCGGAGGGAGGGCGGAGCAGGTTCGGGTGTCCTCGTGGACTTGATCGCCGGCGCTGCGACCGAGGCTTTCGATCGCTTCATTGCGGCTCTGGCGGCCGCATGGCCCCGGCGCGTCCGTGCAAAACTTGTTCCGCAGACTTTTCCTCCATGGCGGATCGCTGCATAAGGCGATTCCGCCACCCCTTGGGGCTGAACGCTTTCATCCTGGAAACAGCCATGTCCGAAGCCACTCAGCCCCCCGACCAAGGCGATGCCGCCAAGAAGGACGCAAGGCCGCAGCCAGTCGGTTCGCCGTCCGACGTGATCGCGCTTATCGTCGACCGTGAAGATACGTTCTCCAAATCCCGCAAGAAGATCGCCAATGCGATACTGACCGATCCGCGCACATTCGTGGAAAAGCCGGTTGAAGAGCTTATTCCCTGGCTTGGCGTGTCGGCGCCGACAATCGCACGGTTCGCGAATTCGCTCGGGTGCGACGGCCTGCGCGATCTGAAGCTGAAGATCATGGGCTCGATGCGGATAGGCATTCG
The DNA here is from genome assembly GCF_984466335.1 of Roseitalea sp. Taxonomy (NCBI): domain Bacteria; kingdom Pseudomonadati; phylum Pseudomonadota; class Alphaproteobacteria; order Hyphomicrobiales; family Ahrensiaceae; genus Roseitalea; species Roseitalea sp. Next base: position 5,354 of record NZ_CFIFWG010000017.1, read on the forward strand.
CTATCTGGAGCCGCCGACGCCGCCGGAAACGATCGAAGAGGTCATGGAGCGCGTCGTGAAACGCGCCCAAAGCGCGATATCGGAAGCCCGGCACAATCTGGATTTGCGGGCGGCCGAAAACATCGTCGAGACAATCATCGGGTGTCGTACGCTCTATGCCTTCGGCAGCGGCGGCGTTTCATCCTGGCTGGTCGAGGAGATCAAAAACCGCTTCTTCAGACTGGGGCTGCGCGTGGTGCCGTCGAGCGACCATCAAATGCAGGTCATGCTCGCCGCGACGATGGAGAGCGGGGATGTGGTGCTGTGCAGTTCCTTGAGCGGCGCGAACAAAGAGCTGCTGCGCGCCATATCCATCGCCCGTGACTATGGCGCGACCACCATAGGTCTTGCGCCCCCCGACACCCCGGTTGCCGAAGCCGTCGATCAGCTTTTGGCCGTCGATGTCAGCGAGGACCGCGAAGTGCTGAATGCGACAAGCCTTCGCTTCGCCTTCCTGATCGCCGTCGACCTGCTCGCGTTCACGACAGCGGTTCACCCCGAAAGCCGGGCTCGCGAAAAACTTCGACGCATCGTGCGTCATGTCTCCGCATTGCGCGACAGCGACGAGCCCAAGCCGCTCAGCGATTGATGCGATTATAATTTTTTTATTTTCATATCATTTTTTTGTTTTTTTCTAAATTTGCATGCCTCAAATCTCAGAAAGTGAGGCAAAAAATAAAAAATCCCTTGCCCATCACACCCTGACCGGGCATATTCGGCTCGAAAGGCTGCTCATCCAGCAGAAACTGCATCGCACGCCGAATGTGAAGCGAAGGCTCTGATCGCTGCCTTTTTGGCGCGTGCGCGATGCCCGAGGTGATCCTGACCGTGCTTGCGGCCCTTGCGCGCTGGCCGGTCGCCGGACCGACCGTATCGGATCGCCTGTGTCCGTGTCGCACGGCCGTGCCGTCGGCCGCAGCTGGCTTGAGAGACGGCAAAGCGCAAGGTGAGCCGTTGTGGACGAGGAACAAGGGGGGACTGGACCATGAAGCGGGTGGGAAACTTCATAGGCGGAGCCTGGGTCGAGGCGGAGGAGCTGATATCGGCCGTAAATCCCTCGACCGGCGAGGTCATCGGGCACATTCCGAAGTCCGACCGCGCGGTGGTCGATCGGGCGTGTGCATTTGCGCGTTCGGCCGCTCCGGGCTGGGCGGCGAGGACGGCGTTCGAGCGTGCCGCGATGTGCATGGCCATCGCCGAAAAGATCGATGCCGCGCGCGAGCAGATCGCCCGCGTTCTGTCCATGGAGCAAGGCAAGATCAAGAGCGAGGCGGCCGGCGAGGTTTCGGCGGCCGCGAGCGGGTTTCGCATGGCCGCCGAACTCGTCAAGCACATGGGCGGAACGACGCAGCCGGTCGAGGACCCCACGAAGATCGTCATGACGGTGAGGCAACCCCGTGGCGTCTACGGCATCATCACGCCATGGAATTTTCCGGTCAATATTCCCGTTGAATATCTCGCCCCGGCAATCGCCACCGGCAACGCCGTGGTCTGGGTGCCCGCTCCCTCGACGTCGCTCGTTGCCGCAGAGCTCATGGCGACCATCGATTCGGCTGGCCTGCCCAAAGGCGTCGTCAATCTCGTCATCGGCGAGGGGCCGACCGTTGGCGATGCCGTGGTCACTCACCCCTTGATCGCCGGGATCGGCTTCACCGGCAGCACGGCGACGGGACAGCGCATCGCGCAACGCGGCGCCGGCAAGGCCATGCTTGTCGAACTTGGCGGCAATGGTCCCCTCGTGGTGTTCGAAGACGCCGACCTCGACGAGGCGGCGGCGGCGGCCGCCGGCGGAGCCTTCTACAATGCCGGCCAGGTCTGCGCGGCGACCGGTCGCGTCCTGGCGCAGGAAGCCATTGCGGAACCGCTCGCCGAGAAGATCGCCGACCATGCGCGCGAGCAGGTTCTGGGAGATCCGTTTCACCAGGGCACAACCATGGGACCGCTCAACAACCCCAAAGTGGCCGCAAAGGTCAAGGAACATGTGGATGAGGCGCTGGCGGGCGGGGCGAAGGCCCTTGTCGGCGGCAAGGCGCGGCCGGATCTGGGGAGCGAGCTGTTCTTCGAGCCGACGGTGCTGACAGGCGTCACGCCGGACATGCGCGTCAATCGCGAGGAAACCTTCGGTCCCGTTGTCCCAATCGTGACCTTCGGCGACGAAGCCGACGCCGTTCGGCTCGCCTGCGAGGACGATTACGGACTGAGTGTTGGAATCTTCACCGCCGATGTCGCGCGCGGCCTGTCGGTCGCCAGATCGATACCGGCCGGTATCGCCAACATCAATGCGGCCAGCACCTATTGGGAAATACACCTGCCCTTCGGCGGCGCGCCCGGCTCCAAGAGCGGACTTGGCCGCCTTGGCGGCATTCACACGCTCGAAGCGATGACCGAACTCAAGACGATTACCGTCACGACGAAGCGGGACGGCGCCGGGTAGGACGACACCGCCCCGGAAAGAGGCAGACCGGCGAATGGTTTCGGCATGCCGCTTTGCGAGGTCATCGCCCGGTCGACCGTCAACGCGGCAACCATCATCGATCGGCCGGAACGGGGCACCTTCCGCCGGGGAGCCGTCGGAGACGCTTCCATTCTCCCGCTGAAGGACGGCCGGTTCGGGCTTGAGGACGTCGAAGGCGAGGTCCTTGAAACCGATCGGCGGCTGTCAGCGGACGGCCTGGTCGTTGCGGGGCGCTGGTGGCACCCGGCTTGAAGGGAACATCGTGGGAGGCTGGGACAGGTTTGATGGAACAGGCCGTTGCCGATCCGGAGACGTTGCGCTGCACGTCCTGTGGCTGGAGCACATCGATTGCCAGCATGCCGTCGACTTGCGCGCGCTGTGACGGCATTGTCGATGTCATCTATCGGGAAACGGACGGGTATCCGGGAGCAGGCGGAGACCGCCGTGCCGGCGAAACCGGCATATGGCTCTGGTCCGCGTTCCTGCCATATTGCGCCCCGCGCCATCGTGTATCGCTTGGAGAGGCGCATTCGCCGCTCCTGAAATGCGACAGGCTGGCCGAACGGCTCGGGCTGTCCAGTTTCTGGATCAAGAACGATTCGATCATGCCGACCGGCTCATTCAAGGACCGGGCAATGGCGCTGACGGTGTCGCTTGCGCTCCAGTACGAACGGGACGGGCTGGTCTTGTCCTCCAGCGGAAACGCCGGCGCCTCCGCGGCGGCCTATGCCGCAAGGGCCGGGCTGGCCGTCAAGGTGCTCGTGCCGGCGCGCACGCCCGAGGCCAAACTGCGTCAGATCGCCATATGCGGTGCCGAGCTGATCACCGTCGAGGGGACCACGAGCGATACGTGCCGGATGGTTCAGCGATTGGCGCGTGAGCACAGGCTGACAAATGTGACGACGACGTTTCACAACCCCTACGGGGTCGAAGCCTATGCGACCATCGCCTATGAAACGGCCGATATCGAGGCCGATGTCGTCCTGATGCCCATCGCCAGCGGCCCGCTTCTCGCCGGCATGATGAAGGGGTACGGCCGGATGAAGGCGCAGGGCCTGATCGCCAAGGTGCCGCGCCCGGTCGCCGTCCAGGCGCGGAACTGCGCACCGATCGCGCGCGCTTTCAACGAAAACACAACGGTCGGCGCCTGGGCGCACCAGCCTTCGATAGCCTCGGCCCTGAACGACACGCTGGCCGGTTACGAGCGCGACGGGGATTACACGCTGGACTGGATCAGGGCGTTCGGCGGATGCGCGGTCGCCGTCGGCGAGGAAGCGATCGCCGATGCCGCTCGCAAGCTGGCGGCGACGGAGGGACTTGTCGTCGAACCAAGCGCGGCGGTCACCATCGGCGCCATCGGGGACATGCTGGCGAACGGCACGATCGCGCCGGACGAGACCGTTCTGGTGGTTGCGACCGGGCACGGGCTGAAGGACCTGTCATGCGCGCAGGTCTGATCGGACCCGGACACCCAAGGCGCCCATCGGCGGCCGCAAAGGGCAAGGCACGGCAACCGGTTTTGCACCGCCTGGGCGGATCATGCGCCCGAAAAGAGATTTCACCCAGGGCATGTTCCCGAAAAGCGCATGCGGTTTTCGGACAAGGACATGCTCATAATCAAAGAGTTGGAGCATTGCGCGTGAAGCGAAGATCACGAGAAATGCGCTACCCGGAAGGAATGTTGTCATGGGATCTGTCGAGATAGACGGTATCGGCAAATCGTATGGGAACCTCGCCGTTCTGCACGATATCTCGCTTGCGGTGGAGGACGGCGAGTTCATCGTTCTGGTCGGGCCGTCCGGCTGCGGGAAATCCACGCTGCTTCGGATGATCGCCGGACTGGAGGACACGCTGGAAGGGGAGATTCGCATTGGCGGCCGGATCGTCAATGAACAATCGCCCAAGGAGCGCAATATCGCGATGGTTTTTCAGAACTACGCGCTCTATCCGCACATGACCGTGGCCGAGAACATGGGCTTTTCGCTTCGCCTTTCGCGGGTGGACAAAGACGAGATAAACGAGAAGCTGGGCAATGCGGCGTCAATTCTCGGTCTGGCCGATCTCATGGGCCGCTATCCCCGGCAATTGTCGGGCGGGCAACGCCAGCGTGTCGCCATGGGGCGCGCGATCGTACGGGATCCCACAGCGTTCCTGTTCGACGAACCCCTGTCCAATCTCGACGCCAAACTGCGCGTGCAGATGCGCGCCGAGATAAAGGCGCTCCATCAGCGCATTTCGACCACGATGATCTATGTCACCCACGATCAGGTGGAGGCGATGACCATGGCGGACCGGATCGTGGTGATGCGCGACGGCCGCATCGAACAAATCGGCGCGCCCCTGGATGTCTACGACCGTCCGGCCAATATGTTCGTTGCCGGCTTCATCGGATCGCCGTCCATGAACTTTCTGGCGGGAAAGCTCGAAAGCCAGGACAATGGGACGGTGTTCACCTTGCCGGGCGGGACGCGGATTGCGATCAACGCAAGCAACCTTCCCGCCGGTTCCGATGTGGTTATGGGCGTACGGCCGGAGCATTTCATAATCGCCGATAAAGGCGCAGCGGCAGCCGTGACCGTCATCGAACCCATGGGCTCGGAAACCCAGATTCACGCGCGGATGGAAAATCAGGAAGTCGTCATCCTGTCCCATCAACGGCAAAAGATCTCCCCGGGCGAAACCGTGCATCTCGATGTGGATGCAGGCGCGGTGCGCTTTTTCGACAGGCGGTCGAGACGGTGTTTGCCTGTCTTGTGACTTTTCCGGCCGTTGTGCCGGAGCGTTTTGCGGTGCCCGCACCGCGTCGTCTCGCGCGCCTTGCCAGATCGCAAAATCCCGGCGCTCAGACGATTCCATCTAAAGACAAACCGCTCTAGTCCGGGCGACAAGGTGCCGTCACCTCAATGTTCGTGCTCGACCTCGGCGGCAAGCAGCAGCAATGATCGTGGCTGCCCGCCAATATCGAGACGGTCGATCACCTCAAGGGTTTCGGCATCGACAAGCACCACCTGTCCGGCCGCCGGGTCGGAGACTGCGACCCGGTCGCCAGCGACGGCGATCATGGGCCGCACGACGCCGCGCTCCATGGAGTAGGCGTCCGTGATGACCCTCGCTTCGCCAAGCATCCGGCCGGTGAGCGCTGAGAACCGCGCCATCCGACCATCGGCGAGCATGGCGAAACCGATCTTTCCAGCACCGTCGCTTGCAAATGCCATCCGTGGCGCCGGCAGTTCCGCAAAGACAAAATCACCTGTCTGGGATGAAGGATCGAACACAACGAGGCGTTTCAAACCGAAATCGCCGACCAGCGCCAACGCATCGCTCGGGCTCAGCAAGGTGCGGACCATGCCGCCGTCAGGCGCATCGTCGGGATAGGCCATGAACCGGCCTTGAGCAGGCGTGACCGCCGTGTCGGAAACGGCCACGCCATCCTCGCACCCAAAGGCGATATAGCCTGCGGCCTTGCCCTCGCCATGCAGGTTGAAACAGCCCACCTGGGACCGTTCGTCACCGTCCGGCCCGATCACGGCGAGCGCATCGGGCAGTCCCTCGCCATCGGGCGCGACGGTGGAGATGGTGAATTCGCCGACCGGCACCGCCACGCCGTGATGCGGCTTGCCGGTTTTGATCGCCTGGAGGGCTGAAAGGTCGCCGGTTGCGGCGGCGGATGCGTCATGCAAAGTCGCAACGCCGGTGCCATCCCAGAAGATGGCCACGCGGTCCCCGCCCATATTGAAGTGAACGGGCCGTTCGCCGGAAACGGTCGCGGGGAGCAGAGCCGGATCCGCCAGGATCAGAGCGGAATGATCGCCGTGATCCTCTTCGATCAAGCCCGTGTCGATGAGCTGAACCAGGCCGGCGTCCCGCTGTATGGCCCAGGCATGGCGGCCGTCGGGCCCCAGATAGAGCCGCGCGGGCGAAGCCAGGTCAAAGGCGACCGGCGCCGCGCCGGCTCCGATATCGGCAACATGGACCCGTGGCGCCTCGGCATCGGCGACCAGCAGCCGGTAGCGATGCGCGTCAGCGGCGATTGCCGGTCCGGCAGCCACCAAAGCTGCGGTCAGGGCGAGTATCGGTTTCATCGTCGGTCTCCTCAGGCTGCGGACTGGCGATGCCAGGCCGGGAATGGATCGGGAAGGTCGGGCAGCGCATCGGGTGAAGGCGCCAATCGTTCGGGGCAAAGCGCCGCATCGAGCCGCGCCTTGAGCCATGACCAGTCGATGCCCGAACCGATAAAGACGATCTCCTGGCGCCGATCGCCCCAGGGCTCCTGCCAGTGCGACCTCATGTAGGCGCGCGCGGTGTCGTGGTCCGGCCATTTGTCCTTGGGCACGGAGGCCCACCAGGTGCCGAGCGGCGTCACGCTCGACAGCGCGCCGGCGAGCGAGAACTCGGCGACGATGTCGGGGCGCGTGGCGATCCAGAAATGGCCCTTGGCACGGATCACACCGGGCATGTTTGCGTTCAGCACATCGTTGATCGCCTGCGGGCGGAACGGCCGGCGGGCGCGATAGACGTAGGAAGCAACGCCATATTCCTCGGTTTCGGGCACATGGTCGGCGAAGCCGTAAAGCTCCTTGGCCCACATCGGATGCTCATGCGCCCTCTGGAAATCGAACAGGCCGGTGTCCAGGATCGCCCCGGCGGCAACGTCGGAGAAGCTGGTTTCGATGATGCGCGCATCGGCATTGAGACTGCGGATGATCTTGCGGGCGGCATCCACCTGACGGGGGTCGGCGTCATCGACCTTGTTGAGGACGACGACATCGGCGAACTCGATCTGGTCGGTCAGAAGATGGACGAGCGTGCGCTCGTCGCCCTCGCCCAGCGTCTCGCCACGCTCGCGCAGGAAATCGTGGCTCGAATAGTCGCCCAGGAGGTTCACCGCATCGACCACCGTGACCATGGTGTCGAGCCGGGCGACGTCCGACAGGCTATGGCCCTCCGCGTCCCGGAAGTCGAAGGTCGCCGCCACGGGAAGCGGCTCGGAAATGCCGGTCGACTCGATCAGCAGATAGTCAAATCGACCCGCGCCCGCCAGGCGCCGCACCTCGGCCAAAAGGTCATCGCGCAGCGTGCAGCAGATGCAGCCGTTCGACATCTCGACCAGTGTCTCGTCGGTGCGGCTGAGTTCGGTATCGGCGCGCACAAGGTCGGCGTCGATGTTCACCTCGGACATATCGTTGACGATCACGGCGACGCGACGGCCCTCGCGATTGTTGAGAATGCGGTTCAGAAGCGTGGTCTTGCCGGCGCCGAGAAAGCCGGAGAGCACGGTCACGGGAAGGCGGCTGTCTGGTGACATGGTGTCTTTCTGGTTGGCTGGATGGCCGGCAGCATCAACGTACTGCGAGCCGATCTCGATCGGAGAATGTTATGTTATATCATAACATCTATCATGAAAAGAACGTCGCGGCTAGGGGAGGCTTTCAAACTTTTGCAAAGAGAGCGCGCCAAAGCGGCCGTCGAGAACGCCGGGCAGATCATCACCGCGACCCAACTGGGCAAATTCGCCCAGGCTGCGCGTCGCCGGATGCGGGGTAGCGACGGCGGTTATCGGCGGGATCATCTGCGCGCGCTTGAGCGCACACCCTCAATACGACGTTTCTTGATCTCTGTTGCAAACAGAGGACCAAGCTGTTGCATCCATAGCGCACTGTCTTGTGGCTACCGTCGATGCCGCATTCATGCAGCAGGTTCCCGCCGTTCCTCAAAGACAAAGGAAACTGAACGTACACCATGACCGCTAGGCGGATGATCTTTGATGAGGTCTTGAAGCAGCGAAATGGGTTGGCGTTGCTCATGCTGCAATGACATGAAACTTTGCCCCGAAGCTAAAGCCTGCTTCCTCTGGCGGCGCATCCGTGTCCGCCCAAGGAGATATTGCAACTTGTTGTCCAGAGATACGCCGTCATCGACTCTTAAGTCGAGTATCGGATGTTTGGTTGGGCTCCTGATTAGAGCAGCAGGTTGCAGGCGGATTTCTTTGAGACGCAGTCAAGCTTTACCCGTCAGCTCGCGGCCTTCCATTCATCACCCCACTCCATGACGCGATGGTCCTCCGAAACATCGATGTAGGTCCGGTCTTGCGGAATGAAGCGCAACGGTCGGATCGGATTTGAGATCTCGCGTTCAGACAAGCGGTGTCGCTCGTTCCGGCGCTCCGGATCGGGGATGGGTACGGCCGACAAAAGGCGTTTGGTATAGGGGTGCTGCGGGTTCTCAAAAATCGCCTGACGGGAGCCGACTTCCACGATCTCGCCGAGATACATGACCGCAACGCGGTGACTGATGCGCTCCACCACTGCCATATCATGGCTGATGAAAAGATAGGAAACACCGCGCGCTTCCTGGAGCTTCATCATCAAGTTGACGACCTGTGCCTTCACCGAGACGTCCAAGGCCGAGACAGCTTCATCAGCGATGATGATCTTGGGTTCGACCGATAGAGCGCGGGCGATGCAAATCCGCTGCCTCTGCCCGCCGGAGAACTCATGCGGGTAGCGGCCCATCATGGCGCTTTCCAAGCCGACCTCTTCGAGCAAGGCTGCAACCTTCTTTCGCGCGTCTTCGGGCGAGGCCAACCCGTTGACAAGCAAGGGCTCCGCGATGGCATCTCCGATCTGCATGCGCGGGTTAAGGCTCGCAAAGGGGTCTTGAAAGATAATCTGAATGTCCTGGCGTTTCTTTCGCAATGCCTTGGGGCCGAGACCCGTCAGCTCGCTTCCGTCCAAGCTGATGGAGCCGCTGTCGGGGTTGGCCAGCTGGACAATCGAACGGCCGGTGGTCGACTTGCCGCAACCGGATTCTCCCACAAGCGCGAGCGTTTCGCCGCGACGGACACTGAAAGAGACGTTCTCCACCGCGTGAACGCGGCCGCTCAACCGGCCCAAGAAGCCCTTGTTGATCGCAAAGCGGGTAACCAGCTTGTCGACAGCAAGCAGGGTCGCGTCGGGTGCAGCAGGATGGTCCCTTTCGCCCTCAGGATCGGCAAGCCCCGTCGTCTGGTCGACGATGGCAAAGCGCGCGGGCGTGCGCCGCCCAACCATCGAGCCCAGGCGTGGCACAGCAGCCAAAAGCGCGCGGGTATAGGGCTGTCGGGGCGATGCAAAAATCGTCTCAGTCGTGTCGCACTCGACCGCTTCGCCTTTGTACATGACCAATGCGTGGTCTGCCACTTCCGCCACCACCCCCATATCGTGGGTGATGAACATCATTGCCATCCCCTCCTCACGCTGAAGGTCTTTGAGCAGATCAAGAATCTGCGCTTGGATCGTCACATCAAGTGCGGTCGTCGGCTCATCGGCGATCAGCATTTTGGGCTGACAGGCTAAAGCCATGGCGATCATCACGCGCTGGCGCATACCGCCCGAGAAATTATGCGGATGATCGTCGAGGCGAGATGTGGCCGCCGGGATGCGCACCTTATCGAGGAGCCTCTTTGCTTCCTCGCGCGCACTGTCCATAGACATGTGGCGATGTAAGAGAAGCGGTTCGATCAGCTGGCGGCCCACCGTCAACACCGGGTTGAGCGATGTCATGGGCTCCTGGAAGATCATGGCAATTTCATTGCCGCGGATCTGCCGCATCTCGGCTTGTGTTGCCAGCAGAAGGTCGCGCCCATTGAAGTGGATGGCGCCGCTTTGGCGTATCGTTTTGGGCGGGTGAAGGCCCATGATGGATAAGGCCATGACGCTTTTGCCCGATCCCGATTCACCCACCACGGCGAGGGTCTCGCCTTTGCCAATGTGGAACGAGATACCCTTGAGGATCTGCTTGGGCCCATCGCCCGTCAGAAACGAGCTTTTCAGATTGCGTACCGAGAGAATGGGCTCGGTCATAGCGGTGTCGCGAAGGATTGGCTGACGCGGCCTTCCCGTTTGCGGCGCGCCTCCTCGTCCGCAATCGCGGCATCCAGCGGCGCGCGATCGGCAAGGCCTGAGAAGGTCTCAACCGTCGGCATGGCCGCCGCAAAGTGGATGAACCGCTCGTGTGCGACGTCATAGAGACGGCGCAATTCGGCCAGCGGGTCGGGGTGATCATCCGCTCGGAGATCGAGCCATGGATAAGGCTCGTCTCGATGGATTACCAGCGCGGCAGACTGTGTGCCGCGTTTGTCGCCGCCTGCCGCCGCGCCCGCTTCCATCGCCGTCATCAAACGCTCGGCGAACGGCTGTTTGCGGTTGGCCTCGTACGCTGCCAGCGTTTCGCCAACAACGGCTTCGCCAGCAAGCATGTTACCAGCGACAGAGACACCATCACCGATCACATGGCCGCACCAATCTATGCACTCGGCGCCGGTATGCGCGACCGAAACACCTGACGCATCGATCATGTGCGCTTGCCGCTGTTTCTCGTTACCGTCGCGGCTCACCAGATCAGCCAGCACATCCGCCGACATTTCGCCTGCTGCCATCCGATCTGCCGCTTCAATCCCCCACAGCGGGTTGACGAAGGCTTGCGTGGCGACGGCGCATTTACTGGACCGGATATGCGGAACGAGCGCGCCAACTGCGAAGAAGCGTGATGCGACAGCGATCCCCAGATGGCCGGTTTCCCGATGGCGGGCGACGATTGAATAGGTCATGGCTGCTCCCCTATCGGCCGACGGCATAGGCCTGCATCAGGCGCGGTGTTGCGGCGGCTTTCAATAGTCCATCTGGTGTCCGGCAAGCTGCCGTGAGCCGCCCAACCGTCCAAGGTTCGGCCAGGTCGATTTCATGACCGCGGCACCTGAGGTTTTCGATCACGTCCGCGCCAAAAGCTGGTTCGATCATCAGATGACCCGGTCGAATACCGCGCGGATAAAATGAAGATTGAAGGTGGCCCGTGTGAAATAGGGGCGCGTCAATCCCTTCTTGGAGATTGAGCGCAGCATGAACGAGCCGCAGGAACAAAATGAGTTGCCACTGATCCTGCTGGTCGCCGCCAGGCGTACCAAAAGCATGACGCGTTCCATCGGGGGCTTCGGCCATGGAGGGCGAGATGGTCGTCCGGGGGCGCCGTCCAGGTGCAAGGGAGGTGGGGCGGCCATCATCCAGCCAGAACATTTGAGCACGTGAGTTGAGCGGCATGCCAAGCCCCGGTACGACCGGTGACGATTGCAGCCAGCCTCCCGATGGCGTTGCGGAGACAGCATTTCCCCAACGGTCGATCACGTCGATATGAACCGTGTCACCACGCCGTTCTGTAAGATGCGCCATTGTCGGTTCGCCGGCCCCGATACCAGGGCCACCCTCTGTCTCCGAGGCTGCTTGCAACGAGGCGGCCTTGGCCCATGACTCTTTGCCGGGGATCTCTCCAGGCCGGAAATCGAGCGAGGCCGTCTCACCGATTTGTGCGCGCCGGGTTGCAGCGTATTCGCGAGACAGAAGCGTCTCGACCGGAATTTCGGAGTAGTTGGGATCGCCATAATAGGCTTCGCGATCCGCAAAGGAGAGCTTCAGCGCTTCGGTGACGAGGTGCACGAAGTCTGCGCCTTTCGTATCGATGCCGTCGATGCCGACCGCTTCAAGGGTGCGAAGCGACTGAAGCAAGGAGGGCCCTTGGTTCCAAGCGCCGCATTTCCAGACCGTCCAGCCCTCATAGTCAACTGAAAGCGGCGCTTCGTAGCTCGCCTGCCAACCGGCCATATCAGCGCCGGTCAAGACGCCCTTACGTCGTCCGCCCGCCGCGTCCATCACCGAGGCATTGCGCAGATAGATGTCGATCGCTTCGGCAATGAAGCCTTGCGAAAAAGCTCGGCGCGCCGCCTCGATCTGGGCCTCGCGACCGGACGCAGCCTCTGCCTCTGTCAGAAGTCGCTCCCATGTGTCGGCGAGCGCTGGATTGCAGAATAGGCTTTCGGGCGCCGGCGCATGTCCATTTGGACACCATGTTTCATGGGAGGTCGGCCACTCTTCGCGGAAGAAATCAGCCAGTCCGTCGACGGTCGCCGCAACGCGAGGCAGGACGGGATGACCAAAACGGGCGTAGTAGATGGCCGGTTCCAGGATGCGGCGCAGTGGCAACCGTCCGTGATCGCGCAGCATGAGCATCCAAGCGTCGAACGCCCCGGGCACCACAGTGGCGAGAAGCCCAGAGCCGGGAACCATGTCAAGCCCTTCGGACTTGTATCGCTCAATCGTCGCGGCCGCTGGAGCCACCCCTTGGCCGCAGACAACGGTTGGCGTGTCATCCCCGGCCATGCGGATCAGGGCCGGCATGTCGCCAAGCGGGCCATTGAGGTGCGGTTCCACGACATGCAGCACAAAGCCCATGGCGGCGGCGGCGTCGACTGCGGTTCCGCCTTCTTCAAGGAGCTTCATACCCACAGCAGAGGCGATCCAGTGTGTCGAGGCGCAGACGCCGAAGGTGCCCTTAATCTCGGGACGGGTTGTAAATGTCATGATAGGTTCACGTCAGCTTTCACGCGGGTCCAGCGCATCGCGCAGTCCATCGCCCAAGAGATTGAAGCCCAGCACGACAAGAAAGATGGCCATGCCGGGATAGAGCGCCATCCAGGGCGCTTGTTCGAGAAAGTTCTTCGCCGTGTTCAGCATGGAGCCCCACGAAGGAGCTGGCGGCTGCTGACCGAGCCCGAGGAAGCTAAGAGATGCTTCGGCAATGATCGCGGTCGCGATGGTCAGCGTTGCCTGCACCAAGATCGGCGGGAAAATGTTGGGCAGGATGTAGCGCCAGATAAGGCCCATGTGCCCAACGCCGATGGCCCAAGCGCTTTCGACATAGTCTTCTGTCAGTACCAACAGCGTCTGACCACGGGCAAGCCGGATGAAGATCGGAATCGCCGAAATACCAATCGCGATCATCGCATTGGTGAGCGATGGCCCCAGAAAGGCCGCCAGCGCAATGGCCATGATCAGAAACGGTGCTGCCAGCAGCGCTTCTGTGACGCGGGAGATGACCGCGTCCGTCCAACCTTTGAGATAGCCTGCCAAGATGCCCAACGGCACGCCGATCAGCACCGCGATCAGAACCGATACAACACCCGCAAGGAGGGATGCCTGGGCGCCCCAAGCCATTCGGCTTAGCACATCGCGGCCAATTTCATCGGTCCCGAATGGATGGGCCGCAGTTGGCCCTTGTCGAACGGCCGACCAGTCCGTCTCCGCCGGGCCTGGGATCGGCAGAAAGGGTGCGAGAAGCGCCACCACAATGAAGAATATAACCAATGCACCACCCAAGAGCGCTGAAGGGTTCCTGCGAAACTTCGCCCAGGCGCGGCTTCGCTGTTTGGGTTCAAGCGCATCACTGCCTGCAGCATAGGCTGAGGATGGATCGATGACTGCGCTCACGTGGATGTCATCCTTGGATTAAGGACGCGATACGCCGCATCGGCCAGGATGTTCATTGCGATGAAGGCCACCCCCGTGCACAAGATGATGCCCTGAACGACGGCGTAATCGCGGTTGAAGACGGCGTCGACGACCAACTTGCCAAAGCCTGGAATGGTGAAGATCTGTTCGGTCAGAACAGCGCCGGCAAGCAGCTCACCGAAAAGCAAGGTCGTCACCGTGACAACCGGTACAAGTGCGTTGCGCAGCGCATGTGTTGTCAGGACGGTTTGTTCCTTCAGTCCCTTTGCGCGCGCGGTCCGCACATAGTCCGACTTCAGAACAGTCAACATGGCCGAGCGCGTGTGGCGCATCAGCGTGGCGGCGAGCGCCGTTCCCAACACAAAGGCCGGCATGAGCATGGTCCGGATGGATTGGAGCGGATCCTCCGCCAAGGGCTGGTAACCCGAAGCTGGAAGCCAGCCGAGCTGCACCGAAACCAGCAGGATCAGCATGATGCCAAGCCAGAAATTTGGCACGGACAATCCAGATAGGGCGATCACATTCGCCACCCAGTCGATCCATGTGCCCTTCTTGTATGCGGAGATCACACCCGCCGGAATACCGATGACCATTGCGATGATGAGCGCCATTACCGCGAGCTGAATGGTAACGGGCAGCTTCTCACCGATCAGTTCGAGAACTGGCTGCTGGGTTCGGAGCGAGATGCCGAGATCGCCTTGTAGAGCGTTCCCGGCCCACGCGAGATATTGGATCGGAATTGGATCGTTGAGGCGATATTTCTCGCGTAACGCCTCGATCACCTGCGGATCGCGTTCTTCGCCCGCCATGACCAAAATGGGGTCACCGGGCAAAAGATTCTGCAGCCCGAAGACGAAGATCGAGATCAAAATGATCGTCGGGATCGCAATCAGGATACGGCGCGCGAGAAACGTCAGCATGATACCAGTCTCAAGATTTGGGGATGCGGGCCGAAGCTCCGAAAGGTTCGGCCCCGCTCCGGGTTTCTATTCGGCCTGCGTCACACCGTGCAGACGGATCATCCCGTCGGGATACGGCGTAAAGCCCTGCATGGAGGCATCCAAAGCCCAGATCCAGACTTGGTGATAGAGATAGATGATCGGGAAATCTTCCTGCTGCAGAGCGATCGCTGCATTGTAGCTTTCACGGCGGACTGCCGGATCGGTCGACAGACGCGCATCATTGAGAAACTGATCCATACTCTCGTTTGAGTATTTGGAATCGTTGATACCGCCACCGGTGGTCATAAACTGGTGGATGTTGCCATCGGGATCGACGCGGCCAGACCAACCGATTTGGCTGGCTGTGTACTCGCCGGCCGACTGATCGGCGAGCAGGGTGGCAAACTCCTTGGACGCCAATTCAATGGTGATCCCCGCTTCACCAGCCATGGCCTGAACGACCTGCATGACTTGGATCTGAACTGGGTTGTTGGGCACCTGCACTTCGATGGCAACGCCGTCGGCAAAGCCTGCTTCGGCAAGAAGCGCCCGCGCAGCCTCGACATCCCGCTCCGGCACCGGGAAGGACGCGTTGTACCAAGGTGACGTTGGCGAGTAAGGCTGGTTGCCTGGCGCGAAAGCACCCTCAAACACCACCTGATTGAGAACCGCCCGGTCGATCGCAAGCGACAAGGCCTCGCGGACGTCGGCATTCGATCCGAGCGGGTTCTCCGCACGCGGGCCGTTGCCGACATTGATGGTGATGCCTTGATAGCCAAGCGAAGTTGCTCGCTCCAATTGCAGACCTGCATCCGCTTCGGCCGAGCCAACATCGGTTGCAGCCAAGCGCTCCAACATATCCAAGTCGCCGGCACGCAGGTTCGCTAGGCGCACGGTCGTATCGGGAATGGGTAGGAAGGTCACGCTATCGAAAGCGATCTCATCGGCGCGGTAATAGTCCTCGAACTTATCAAGCACGATGCGATCCTGCTGGATGCGCTCAGAGAAGCTGAAGGGCCCGGCGCAGACTGGGTTGAGACCAAAATCTTCGCCCGCTTCGTTGAAAGCCGCCGGCGACAGCATCATGCCCGAACGGTCGGCGAATTGAGCAATCAGCGTCGCATCAGGCGCAGCGAGGGTCATCTCGATGGTGAACTCATCGATCACATTCCAGCTTTCAATGGAGCGCACTTCCGACTTACGTCGCGAGGTTTCCAGGTTCTTGGACCGGTCAATGTTGGCTGCGACCGCCTCGGCATTGAACGGCGTCCCATCGTGGAAAACCACGTCATCGCGCAGCGTCATCGTCAGCACGGTGCCGTCATCGTTCCACGACCAACCGGTGGCCAGCATCGGAATGATCTCTAGATCGGGCGTGATGTCGACCAGCTTGTCACACAGCGACGCGTAGACGATCCGGCCCACAAAGGTCCGCGACTGATCGGGATCCAGAACATCGGGGTCTTCCTGAAGGCCAATTCTCAGGTCTTGTGCCTGTGCAAAGCCTGCGCTTAGTGCAAGGACTGCGGCAGCTCCCATATATTTGGCGAAGGTCATATGACGTCTCCTTTTTTACTCGGCTGGCGGTTACGTGATGGCGGGAGCAAATACGCATGCGCGGTCCGAACGCGAGCTGAGGGCCCATTGCGCCGCAGCGCGAGCGCCAACGTCGGATAGCCTGTCTGCCCGCGGCAGATCTTTGTCGGCTGCGTGAAGCGTTCTTTGGTTTCGAGGACAGGTAGGACGTTCGGCGCGTTTCCGATCCGGGCGCTCAGGCCATAGACCTCCGCGAATGGTGCACCGATGCCCGTCATTGCGCCGGCTCGCCTCTCAGATGCACTTCAAGAGACAGCTTTAAGTTATCCGACAAAGCCGATAGGTGGTCGCGCATCGCTTCGAATGCGTCATTTCCGTCCCGCCGTTCGATGGCATCGATGATCCTGCCATGCTGCGCGTCATAAAGCGTCATCGTCTCCGGCGTGCGCGCACGGTGCCGCTTCTCGACCCAGTCGGCGCCCAGTCGCACCTCGTCCAGAAGCGAGAATGAGGTCAGCATGATCTTGTTGCCTGCCGTCCGTGCGATTGCACGGTGGAGCGCGCCATCCCAAAACTCGGCGGTTCTCGCGTCATCGGGGTGAGATGCACGCCAAGCCAGCTGTCGAAACCGCATGACGTCTTCACCGGTCGCTCTCAGCGCGCATAGCTCGGCAAGCGCCGGCTCAATGCAAAGACGCGCTTCCATGACCTCAAGAGGGTCGACGCTGGGAGCGATCTCCGCTGCCAGAACTTCGGTCGGATCAGGTGGCTGACCGGCAAAGGTGCCCTTACCTTGCCGGCGCCAGATCAGGCCCTGTTTTTCAAGTGAATCCAAGGCGTTGCGAACGGCGCGTCGGCTGCAACCGATCTCCGCAGCAAGTTCGCGCTCAGGCGGCAAACGCCCGTCCGACGGCAGTCGCCCTGAGTCGATGAAGAGACGGACGGCTGACAAAGCCGACTCGGTGTTCGCTCTTGTCTTGCTATCGCTTTCCAAAGCGCCAAAGGCCCCTTTAGCAAACCATTAAGATAATTGGTCTGGACCAATAACATATTGGTGCGCCTGTTTCGTCAAGGCCGCGGCTGAGAATACCGACGTCATCGAGTGTAGAAGCGCTTGCGGGTGACCGGCATCTGCTACTGCGGCGGCGCGATGACTCTGCGCACGTCCGGCAAGGCCAAACACTATCGCTATTACACCTGCTCGATCGCAGCGCGTCAGGGCAAGACGGGCTGCGAGGGGCGAACGATCAAGATGGACCGGCTCGATCATCGGGTTGCGGATCATCTGGAGACGCGGCTGCTCGATCCCGAGCGACTGGCCGATATGCTGACGTCGCATTTGGACCGCCGCGAGGAACAGGACGCTCGCCGGCGCACCCAGGCGGCGGAGTTGAACCGGCGTGCGGCGGAAGCCGAAGCGCGGTTGAAGCGACTCTACGCGGCCATAGAGAGCGGCGTCGCTGATCTCGACGATCCGTCGCTCAAGGAGCGCATTGATGAACTGAAGGCGACGCGCGATCAGGCGCGCATCGACGCCGAGCGTTCCAGGGCGGCCGTCGAGAACGCCGGGCAGATCATCACCGCGACCCAACTGGGCAAGTTCGCCAAGGCCGCGCGCCGCCGGATGCGGGGTAGCGACGGCGGTTATCGGCGGGATCATCTGCGCGCGCTTGCGCAGCGCGTCGAGGTTTCCGAACTCGAAGTCCGGATCATGGGATCGAAAAATACCCTTCTGCGGGTGCTAGCGGCTTCAAATGGCGCAGAAACGGCGGCTAACGGCGTTCGCACTTTTGTTCCAGGGTGGCGGAGAGGAAGGGATTCGAACCCTCGATACCCTTTTGGGGTATACTCCCTTAGCAGGGGAGCGCCTTCGACCACTCGGCCACCTCTCCGCGCGACGCACGGCCTATCATGAATTGTGCGCCGGTCAAAGACGGCGCGCCCTTGAATTTCACGGCATCGGCCGTTCCCGGAGCGGAGCGGCCCGCCCCGTCATCCATCCGGCCGCGAACGTCATATCGGACGGAGGGACGGCGCTTCGCACCGGCGCAAAATCTGCTATCAGCGCCCTATCCGAACACACGCCAAGCGCCCATGCCGCCACGCCCGAACCCGCTCGTCGACGCCCTGCCCGCCACCATTCCGTTCGTTGCGCCCGAGCGCACCGAACGCCAGACCGGCAACCCCTTCAGCGCCCGGATCGGTGCCAACGAGGGCAATCTGGGGTCCTCGCCCGCCGCCGTCGCGGCGATCGAAGCGGCGGCCGGCGCGGTCTGGCGTTACGGCGATCCGGAAAGCTGGGACCTGCGCGCGCGGATCGCCCGCCATCTGGGCGTGCGCATCGAGGAGACCGTCGTCGGGCCGGGGATCGATGGCCTTCTGGGGCTGATCGCGCGCATCTTCGCCGATCGCGGCGCGGCGGTGGTCTCGTCGCTGGGGGCCTATCCGACCTTCAGCTATCACGTCACCGGCCACGGGGCGCGGCTCGTCGCCGTGCCCTATCGCGACGACCGCGAGGATCTCGGCGCGCTCGCGGCGCGCACCGCCCGGGAACGCGCGGCGATCGTCTACGTCTCAAACCCCGACAATCCGATGGGCACATGGTGGGACGGCACCGCGCTCGCGCGCTTCTTCGATGCGGTCTCGGAAACCACGCTGATCGTGCTGGACGAAGCCTATGGCGAGACGGCGCCGCCGGACGCCCTGCCCGCGATCGACACGGGCCGGCAGAACCTGATCCGCCTGCGCACCTTCTCGAAGGCCCACGGCCTTGCGGGCCTGCGCTGCGGCTACGCCTTCGGCCATCGCGACCTGATCGCGCCGTTCGACAAGGTGCGCGACCATTTCGGCGTCAATCTCGTCGCCCAGCGCGCGGCGCTGGCCGCGCTCGGCGACACAGCGTGGCTGACCCGGACCGTGGCACGGATCGCCGAGGCGCGCGCGCGGATCGCCCGGATCGGTCGCGACAACGGCCTTGCGGCGGTGCCGTCGGCGACCAATTTCGTCGCGCTCGATTGCGGGGCGGACGGCGCCTTCGCCATGGCCGTGCTGCGGGCATTGACGGCGCGGCGCATCTTCGTGCGCAAGCCCATGGCGCCGGGGCTCGACCGGTGCATCCGGGTCAGCGCGGGGCGCGGCGAGGAACTGGACGCCTTCGCCGCCGCCCTGCCCGAGGCGCTCGCAACGGCGCGCAAGGCGGTTTAGAGCGGTTTGTCTTTAGCTGGCATCGTCTGAGCGCCGGGATTTTGTGATCTGGCAAGGCGCGCGGGACGACGCGGTGCGGGCACCGCAAGGCGCGCGCAACGCCGTCCAGAACGCAAAAGACCAAGCGCGGGCGATGTGCGGCTATCATGTGATTTCAATGTGTTGC